>JAFTIL010000043.1 GCA_017456905.1 Clostridia bacterium | reverse complement strand
CTCTTGTAGAACAAGGAAGTTTTGCTCCGCAAAACAATTTGATTATTTTCAGGGCGCTCAAGGCCGCCCCCGAAACCGCCGGCCATTCATCATAGGTTCAGGGGGCGCAGCCCCCTGAACCCCCATGGTCATCTGACCCCCGAAAGGTTTGGAGGTTGCCCCACTAAACAACAATTTACCAATATTAATTCGGAAAGGAGCCCACCATGTTCAAAGGCTTTGTATGGTCCATCCTCATATTATCAAGCGTATTTGCCGTTGCGTGGCTTTGGCAATTGCTCCGTTTCATCATCAAGCGCATGATCTTATCCATTCAAATTCGTATGATGGGTTATCGGGTGCGCCCCCTGCGTCCTCTGTGGTGGCTCATTGATTTTAGAAATCATTGCGATTTGCTCTTGGAAACGCCGGATCTGCCGCCCAAAGTCTTGGCCGTGAAACTCATACCTACCATTATGCCAGGGAGCGAATACAGCATTGGTGAGAAAGGAAAATGGGATCATAAACTGAATTTTTTGATGCCCTTGGGAATGGGGGTTCACATGATGAATTTCGGCTATCGCAAGTGTTTGCCCAGAAGGGTCAATTTTGAACGATATGCTCATGCGACCCCCGTGTATCTGTTCCATCCCCATCCTTTTGCCATCACCAGAGGCCACCGAGGGGAGCGCAAGTGGAACGTTGACGCCCGCGCTGTTTATGTGCCTCTGTGGGTGGACGATATCCTGCTTCTCGATGTCGCTTCCTTGCGCGATCTCGCCAAAATGCTACCCGAAGCAAGAGAAAAAATCTGCCAAGGAATGTAGAGTTGACATAAAAAATCCCGTCCGACGGATATACCGCCGAACGGGATTTTTGTTTTGTCATATTACTTATAAACTTCCAACTCAATGATACTGAACCAACTCTCTCCCTCGCGGTACAGCCGCACGAAGCGAGCCTCCGCGTCAAGGTCGGAGAGGGTGACGTAGACCTCATCCTTGGCCCCCTTGTAGATGGTCTCGTAGTGCTCGCCGTCGGTGGAAACCTCGATGCGATAAGGCACCCAAGCGGATTCCAAGTACAAGTTGATGGCGGAGATGCTTGTCACCGTCTCAAGATCCACCTGCAACCAAGCCTCGCCCGAGGGCAGGGAACCCCAGCGGGTGTCGTAGTTACCGTCCACGGCGTAATCCTTGACGTAGGCGGCTTCGTGTGTGGTAGCAGTTACTGGCTTGCCCTTGGCGATATTCTCGCCGAGACCGTCATCGGGATGGGTTGCCTTGTCCTCCTCGGTGGCCTCAAAGACCTCAAACTCAAAGATGGAACAGAAGCCGCCCACGGGGATGCTGACCCGCAGATAGCGCGCCTTGTCGCCGTGAAGGTTGATCTTGTTCGCGTAAGTATCATTTGCCGAGAAAATGCCGATGTATTGGAAGTTTCGTCCATCCTCGGAGGTGTAAAGGGTAAAGGGGGCCTGCAAGGACTCCCAAGTGATGATGATCTCGCCCACCTCATAGACCTCGCCCAGATCCACCATGAACTTGTGGGTGCTTTCAGAAGTGCCGAGGCCGCTCCAACGGGTGATATAATCTCCGTCCAGTGCGTTTTGGGCCACAAAATCACCCTCGTGGCCGTTGTCGGTGGCGGTCTTGCCCAGGGCAAGATTCTTCTTTTGATCGCCTTCGGTGGGGATCTTGTAATCGTCCTTGCGGATGTAATCAAACTTTGCGTCGGGAGCGGCAATGTTCTCCACGTCCTTTACCACCGTCAGCTCGGCGTAGGTAAGGGTCTTTCTGTCACAGCGGACATCGAGGGAAGATCCGCCAACAAAGAAGGTATAATCGCCCTTGTCAATGATATAGCGGCTGTTCTCGGTGTCGTAGCTCTCAAGCGCGTTCACGGGAATGTGGATGGTCAAGGTCTCGCTCTCGTCGGGTGCAAGCAGCTTGGTCTTACCAAAGCCCGCCAGCTCATAAGCGGCCTGCTCCAGGGTGGCCTCTGGCTTGGACACGTAGACCTGGGCGATCTCGCGGCCTGCGGTTTCACCCACGTTCTTGATCGTGACCTTGGCGATCACAGAGCCGTCCTTCTGCTTTTCAACAGAGAAATCCGAGTATTCAAAGCTCGTGTAGGACAGACCGTAGCCGAAGGGATAGGCCGTGGTCACGTTGAAGGTAGAATAGTAGCGATAGCCCACGTAGATATCCTCGTAATAGGTAGTATCAGAGGCGTTGCCGGGGAAGTGGCGGTGGGCAGGGGTGGAGTTGTAGTCCGTGGGCCAAGAGATGGTGGTCTTGGCCGAGGGGGTGACCTCACCGAGAAGCACCTTGGCCACCGACGTACCTGCGCGCTCGCCCGGGTAGCCGATCCACAGGATGGCATCTACGGTATCTCTCCAGGACACGATCTCCATGGGAGAGCCAATGTTAAGAAGCACCACCACCTTTTTGCCCTGGGCGTGGAAAGCCTCGGACACACGGGTGATCATGGAGATCTCGGTGGCGTTCAGTCTGAAATCACCCTCCAGGGTGTTTCTGTCCGCGCCCTCGGTGGAGCCGCGTGAGATGACGATGATGGCTACGTCCGCGCCTTCGGCGCATTTATGGGCGTATGCCTCGGTCACCTCCACGTCCTTGGATTCGTCGGCGGGGGAATGCTCCTCACAACCAAGGAAGGGGTTGTTGGCGGCGTCAAAGACGGTCAGTCCATTGGCTTTTTTGAGGCTGTCCATAATGGAGACCGTGGTTTTGGCAGACACAGAGCCCGAGCCCGCGCCGCCATAAATGGTCTTGACGGAGCCGTTGCCGAATACAGCCACGGTGGTACCGCTTGCCAGGGGCAGGGAAGAACCCTCGTTTTTCAGAAGCACCATGGTGTCGGCGGCGGCATTGGCCACCTGCTCACCGTGGCTTCTGTAGTCCAGACGGGTACGTTGGTCGGGATTCGTGAAGGCGTGACAGCGCACCACCACGCCGAGAATGTTGCGGCAGGCGGCATCCAGCATGAGGGGATCAACCTTACCCGCCTCGTAGGCGGCCATCAGGTCGGCGGGGTCGGTGGCGTTGCCGGGCATATTGATGTCGTTGCCCGCATTGACCTTCTCCACCACGGTACCGCCGGAGCCCCAGTCGGACATGACGTAGCCGTCAAAGCCGCACTCGCCGCGCAGATAGGTGGTGAGCATATCATATCGGGTTGCCACCCGCTGACCGTTGACGAGGTTGTAGCTGGACATGATGGTGTAAGGATCAGAGGACTCAATGACCATACCGAAGGCCTTGAGATAGATCTCGCGCAGGGCGCGCTCGGTGACGTTGGCACTGATCTGACCGCGAGCCGTCTCCTGGTTGTTGGCGGCAAAGTGCTTGAGGGACACGCCCACGCCCTTGGACTGAATACCATCGGTGTAAGCGGCGGCGATGAGGGCCGTGAGGATGGGATCCTCGGAGACATACTCAAAGTTACGGCCGCCCAGCACGTTCTTCTGGATGTTCATGCCGGGGGCTAAGATGATGTCAATGTCCTGCGCCAAAGCGTCCTCAGCCATGGAAACACCGATCTCCTGTGCCAGTTGGGTATCCCAAGAGGAGGAAACATTGATGACCGACGGATACCAGATGGTGGTGCCGTAGCGCACACCCGCAGGGCCATCATTGACTGTGATGGAGGGAACACCCAAACGGGGGATCTCGTAGGTGCCGCCCGAAGCACCCTCCAGCTTGACATTCTGGGTGCCCGTGACCATGAGTGCCTTTTCTTCAATGGTCATGGCGGCTACCACGCAGCGCACGCCGTCGGCGGTGAGCTGGGGCAGGCCGTTTTTCAGCTTGAGGGTGGCGGTGTCCCAGATCATGGAGGTTTCCATGGCCGTGCCATCGCTGCCGACGGCCTCGATGACGAGAGTCATTTTGCTCTGTGCCTTGTCAGCACCGCAGGTAAGGGTATAGTCTGCCGTGCCCTCGGTGAGAACAACGCTTTGGCTGTCCAGCGTCTTGTTGTCAGCATCGTACAGCCAAAGATTTAGGTGAGGCGTATTGGCTTCGGTCAGATTTTTCTGCTCGATGGTCAGGTTGACCTTGACCTTGTCTCCCTCCACCGTCAAGGTGTTGGGGATCAGCTCCACCGACACGGAAGGCACGGTCTCCGCCTCGGGCTCGGTTTCTGTCTTGTCGGGTTGCGTTTCTTCGGGCAAAGTCACAGAAGGCTCGCTTGTCACGGCCTCGGTGCCGCTCTCGGTCTCGGAGACGGCGGGATCGTCGCCCGTGCCCTTGCAGGCGCAAAGGATGCACAAGGCGCAAAGGAGCAGGGACAGGATGGTGATTAATTTGATGTGTTTCATAATGCCTCCTTATTAGGTGTGCAAATTGTTGTTTAGCTTCTTTTCGCTTTTCTCTCCTCGTCGAGATGAAAACCGCCGCAAGCGGCACAAAAGAGCGCCGCTCAAGGGAGAAGCATCTCCCTTGAGAAACCCTCTCAAGGTAACGCACGCCGCTTTCAGCGGCTATCGCGTGTGAAGAGTCAACACAACCGTTGCCTCGCCCCCACGGCGGAGCGCCTCGGGGCTCATCAAAAACCTGTTTCTGCTCCCTGATTGGGAGTGATAGGGCAAATTCAGGGCCGTACCCGTGAACCCACAGTTCTGACAGCGAATGGAAGTGAGAAATTGGCTCTTTGCCT
>JAFTIL010000016.1 GCA_017456905.1 Clostridia bacterium | reverse complement strand
GGCGGGGATCTCTTCCTCGGTGTGACCCAGAGCCGCAACCTCTTTTTGAGCGGTCAGGATCTCGCCACAGACGGAGCACTTGACTCCGGCGGTCAGACCCGTCTTGGTACAGGTGGGCGCAACGGCGGGGATCTCTTCCTCGGTGTGGCCCAGGGCCGCAACCTCTTTTTGAACGGTCAAAATCTCACCACAGACGGAGCACTTGACTCCGGCGGTCAGACCCGTCTCGGTACAGGTGGGCGCAACTGCGGGGATCTCTTCCTCGGTGTGGCCCAGGGCGTCATTGAAAACGAAATCACAGCCGGTACAAGTCTGGGGATTGGTGCAATCGGCAGCTTCACCGGGATTATGGATATAAAAGCCATCATCGGCAGTAACTTCAACATTTTTGATCGGGAACCAGTTTTTATCGGTTGTGCTCTCACTGTTGAATATATATTCAATATTTACAAGCTCGTCTGCGCTGCATTCCTTGGTAACAACAAAGGTTACTTCAAAGAGCAGACCGGTTTTCTCGGAAACACCGCTACTTATTGTATTATTGGCGATCGTACTAAACCAAAGCTCTCGCATTTCCACGTCGTAATCATCCGTAAGGTCTTTGTAGACCTGATCTTGGACAGCTTCCACATCAAACAAATGATCGCTGCCAAATCCCTGAACTCTGTTTTCTTCGTCAACAACGTTCTTCAGGGTAAGTATTTCGGGATCATAAAGTAAGCTAAATTCAAATGATCTCAGACCGGGATTTTGTGTAATTCTGACTTTGACGGAGATCTCATCTCCGGGTTGAACCGTCAAAGGTTGATTTAAAATAGCGGTGGAAGTATCCACTTCCACCGCCACCTTTAACGGATCCGTATCAGCAGCGGCGATGGTAAGCGCCATTGCTGATACGGTCAGAATAACAACCAAACAAGCTATGACAAACCGTTTAAGTTGCATATTCGTCCTCCGTTTATTTAATTGTGTTTTTCGAAATCGTCAGGATCAGTCGATGGTGTAGGTACCCTCAATGATCTCGACGTATGCGAAGGGATCAACGCCCACATTCAGCAGCATCTGCTGGAGTCTGCCGAAGTCAGCCATGGTAACGAAGCCGTCGCAGTTGATATCTGCCTGAACGTCGTACTCACGAGCAGTAAGAACATCCATCATGTACTGAACGTCATCCAGACCGATGAGACCGTTGCCGCTCAGATCGCCGTTCATGTAGATCTTAGCAGTAACCTCAGCCTCGGTATCAACGGTTACGGGATCCTTGTCGGCGTTGACAGCATCAGTAGCAACCAGCTCGAAGTTGGTTTCGATGAACTGCTCAGCATCAACGTAGGCAGTAGCCTTAACGTCGAATACCAGGTACAGGTAAGTTACACCCTCAGGCGTGATCTTTACGTTGCCGGTTGTGCTGGTAGAAACGGCCTTGACGTAAGATTCGCCTTGCTTACCTTCCTCGGGAACAACATCCAGGAAGGAATCGGTATAACCATTGTCATTGTTGATAGCATCGGACAGCTCGTAGTTGAACTCGAGATACTCACTCTCGTAGGCAACCTTGATCATGACAGAGGCCATCTTAACATTCTGAGCGGTCAGGTCAACAGCAAGCACGAGCTTGTTACCATTGACGGTAGCACCGGTGAGAGCATTGCCCTCAGCATCCTCAGTGTACTGAACGTACTTACCATCGTAGAGAGTACCGACGCTGAAGTCAACGACGATCTTATCCTTGATAGCGGCAGTCTTCTCGGTGGTTACCTTACCGCAATCCAGACACTGCTTAGTCTCGTAGCCGGGAGTGGTAACGGTAGCTTCAACCTTTTCAAGCACTTGCCATCTGTGCTCACGGTAGGTGTGAACGTAGGTGATGTTGGGCCACTTGTAGCCGCAGTCAACACACTGCTTCAGATCGTAGATGTACTTACGGCAGTAGGAAACGCTGTAGTCCTCAAACTCCTCAACGTACTCCTCATATCTCAGGAGGTCTTCCTCAAGGAGGTAGTGGTTCTCGTGAGCGTCTACCATCTCGTGGCATCTACCACACTCAACAGTCTCGGTTTCGATGACCACTTTATTGTGGTCGGGAATGTCGTGACCCAGAGCGGGGATCTCTTCGTAGTTCTCGTGCTTGTAGCCGCAACGAGAGCAGACATCGCCGGTAGCACCGGGATTCAAGCAATCGGGCTCAACAGCGCCGTCAACTCTATCGTGGCCCAGAGCGGGAACGTAATTCATGATGATGCCGGGGACTTCTGTGCCTGCTTCATCATAACCATGACCCTCTACGCCGCAAGCACGGCAGATGGTGTAGGTAAAGCCGTAGTTTTCGCAACCGACAGCGATGTCGTCGGTCTCCATCTTGTGACCCAGAGCAGGGATCTCAACGTGGGCCTCAGCGCAGTGACGAGTGTTCTCATCCTCATAGCCACGCTGGCAGTATGCACCCCAGCCAAGACCGACCTCGGTGCAAGTGGGAGCCTTCATGTGATCGAGGCACTGGTAAGCGGAATCATCAGTCAGATCGAAGGGCAGGTGACCCAGAGCGGCCTTCTCAACGTAAGTGGAGTAGTCGCAACGAGTACAAGTCTCGTAAGCATCCCAACCGATGTTCTCGCAATCGGGAGCCTGAGCGTCGTGAGAAACGGTATCGTGGCCGAGAGCAGGCAGGATAACGACATAGCCGAATCCGTGGCCATCAGCATCAATGCCGTGATCGCAATCGGCTCTCTGGCAGGTGTAGATCTCTGCACCATCCATAGTGCAAGTAGCAGGGGTAACAGCGACAACGTAGTCGTGGCCAAGAGCGTCAACCACAGTGTCGGAATAGAAGTCGCCGCAAACAGAGCAGGTATACTCGGTGCAGCCGTCCTTCGTGCAGGTAGGAGCGACTACCACGGAATCATACTCATGGCCCAGAGCAGCTACTTCGTCATCGATGTAGCCATCGCCGCAAACGGAACAGGTATAGGTGGTGTAGCCTGCATCCGTGCAAGTGGGATCAGTTACAACTGTGTCATAGCTGTGGCCCAGAGCGTCAACTTCATCCTCGGTGTAAGCATCACCACAGACAGAGCAGGTGTAAAGGGTATAACCAACCTCGGTGCAAGTGGGATCGATCACAACGGAAGTGTAGCTGTGACCCAGAGGGTCAGCAGACAGATTCATACCGGTGTAGGCGTTGAACTCTGCCAGGGTGAACTGATAATCACAGTAAACACACTTTGCATCAACGGTAGCGCCAGCCTCGCAGGTGGGGAAGGTTACGCCGTTCACAATACCGAAGGTATGATCAGCCAAACCAGATGCCACGCCAATGATCTGTTCGCAGGTGTAAGTGTTGCGTCTGTACTCAAACGTATAACCGGTAATAACACCCTGACCGTCTACAACAGGCGTCTTAACAGAGTCGCAAGTTTCGTAAGTATGAGTACACTTATAGTACTTCATACCGGCAGAATAGCAAGTAGAAGGAGTTTCTCTATCGGTCAGTTCTTCGCCATAGTCAGCAATATTATCATGGCAATTCATGATGGATCCGATAACGGTCTTAGTCCAACCGTTGTAGGTACCGGTGGCATCGGCAGCTGCGCAATCATCGCAATAGTACCATACCAAACCATCAGCATAGCAGCTGGGAGTTCTTGCCCAACGCATCGCTACGCCATTTTCGTCTACAACAACAGCGCCATCCTTGTAAGCGAGAACACCCTCTCTATGGTAACCAAGAGCGGAGTGGTTGTCGGGATCAGCATCGAGAGGAGCGTAAGTGGTATAACCGCAGCCCTTGGTGCAATACTCATAAGCATTCCAGCCAGCCACCTGACAGGTAGGCACCTGAGCGCTAACCTGAACGAGGTTGTGGCCTTCGGGCTTCAGCAGAGCGATGATCCACTCAGCGTAACCGGTAGCTTCAGCGATCTCAGCATCAGTCATGGAAGCCAGTGCATCGGCATCGATTTCCTTAACGATTTCTTTCCAAGAGACAGGCATATCCTGAACTGCACACAGGTGGCAGAACAGAGTACCAGCTGCACCCGAAGTGCAAGTTGCAAACGTGGTAACAGCAATACCGGAGGTCGTGCCATCCTGAGGATGGTAGTTGGGGCTGGACTCTACGAGTACAGCACCGCAATCCAAGCAGATCTGATCAGCCTTACAGGTAGCAACAGGACCGGGATTGTGATCCTTAGCTGCTCTGATCACCACATCGCACTCGGTGCAGTGGACCTCAACGGTGCAATCAGTGCTATCAGTATTGGGGGTGTGAGCATCCTTAGCCTCAACGCCAACCTTACCACATCTGGTGCAGAGTACGGGAGTGGTGCAATCGCCATCATCCTCTTCATAATCGTGGCCAAGAGCTTCCCACTTACCGGGATTGTAGGTGGTGGTAGCATCTACCCAAGTGCCGCAATCCTGGCACTTCTTCCACCAAGAGCCATCCTCTTCACAAGTAGGCTTCTTGAAGACAAGCTCGTTACCATCAGCATCGTAATAAGTATCGGTAACGATAATGGGCAGGAAGTAAGGACCGTGAGGAACGGTGTCCTTGGAAATAACCTCGGGTTCGGTAATCCATTCGTTGCAGTGGCTGCACTTCACGCCATCGGTATAACCATCTTCGCCGCAAGTAGCAGCCTTGCCGGGAACGGTCTCTTCGAAGCCCTGATGGTTCATAGGAGGAACGTCATAAGTAGAAGAAGCATAGCCGCAGTACTTACAGAAGTCAAAGGAAGTACCGAAGGTAGTGCAAGTAGCCTCAATCAGGATCTGTACAGTCAGACCTTCACGGTGGAATCTTTCGTCACCGGTGACAGGCTGATTGCAAACAGTACAAGTGTAAGCAGCAAGACAAACGTTGTCGAGTGCGCCCTCACCGCGGACATCGTGAGTCCAGGTGATCTTGGAGTTATCCAGGATATCGTTACCATTTGCGTCCTTGGTCATAGGAGGCTTGTGACCGAAAGCATCGTCGCCCTCCTCAATGTAGGAGTCATCGCATCTGGAGCAAACGTACTCAGTATAGCCATCACCAACGCAAGTGGTGCTGTGCTCGGTAGCAACATAGTCGTGACCGAGAGGTCTGGTGTTCTGGTGAGCAGTCTCGTGACCACAGCGCAGGCAGAGCTTGCAGATCTCGCCGGGGGTGGTACAAGTAGCCTCCACCTTGACAAAGCCATTCATGTAGCCATGGCCAAGGGCAGGCAGAGTCTCAGTCCAAGTATCGCCGCAAGTGCAGGTGTAGGTCTTGTAGCCAGTCTCAGTACAGGTTGCTGCCTTGCTGTCAGTCATGGTTGCAGCCACGTGCTGACCAGCGCCTTTTTCGACGTAATCACAGCCTTTGTTCTGGCAATGACGATCCTCGGTGCAGCTATTAGCTTCGCTCAGGTTGTGAGCATCGGGGTTAACGGGAAGCTCAACGGTCCAGGTGAGGTTATTGCCCTCTTCGTCCTTGCACACGTTACACTTCCAAAGCTGAGAACCGGTAGTCTGACAGGTTGCAGCCGTCTCGCTTACCATCTCATGATTGCCCTGGGCAGCGCAATCGAGCTTGTTGATCTTTACATCAACGTAAGAGTCGCAGTCAGTGCAGGTGTATCTCATGATACCATACTCCTGGCAGGTGGGCTCTTGCTTAACCGCATAATTTGCATAATTATGCGTCTTTACCTCGTCGGAGTAGTCCTTGATCTCGCCGCAGATAGTGCCGTCAACAAGGTGGTTCTGGCACTCCCAGTAAACGAGGGTGTACTCGCCGCAAACAGCGTTCTCGTCCCAAACCTTGACAAACTTGTGGTCAAGTGCAGGAATGGTCGCGGAATCGATGACCTCGTTGCAAACGGTACACTTCTGAACGCGCTCGCCCTCCTGGCCGTCATGATGGGAGCAACCGGGCTCCGTCGTGACTTCCCATTCGCCGGGGGTATGACCGGTCTTGGGCAGCGCATTTTTAATATCATACTTGTTACAAATGGTACAAAGATACCAATCGTAACCGGCCTCGGTACAGGTAGGAGCTACAGTGCTAATGTACTTCCACTGGTGATCGCACTTTGCAGGATCAACAGCAGTCGCAAGCGTACTGAATACGCTGACCACCATGAGCATAGCAAGCACCGCAGCCAACAACTTTTTGAAATTGGTTTTCATGGTTTTCCTCCTAAAATTTTGTCGTTCCACAAAACACCTGAAAGGGAATGGCAGACAAGTATTCATCATGAAACTTCATCGTAATTATAACATACCTTTAGAAAAAAATGTTAACGAAGAGTGAACAGACATGGCGATTTTTGTAAATTGTTAAATCTCACCTCTTTTACCTCATTTTTTCGCACTCGAAATCCTTTCCGTCGGCAGTTATCATTGGGGTTACCATCATATTATACGCGCAGGTTTCTCAAAAAATGGGGGTCAAGACAAATTTTATAAAAAATCCCTCGACCCACCCTCGGCACAGGTTTCCATCCTTTTTATATAATAATTATATCTACGCCTTAACAGCGGGACATTGGTGTGACCTTTCCGTGATATCAAGCCCCGGTTCCTCGGCTTGGTACATATTTGAGAAATCCCAGCGTTATCGCCTTAACCGTTTCAACAACGGACCCCGGCTGCACGGTCGTACGTCCGAGCGTCCTAACAAACGCCGTCGACCACCGACCACACATCGACACCCCGAATACAGGCGCGGCTCCGTCACGGGGGCTACAGGTATTCCCAAGCAGACCATTACCGCACTGCACTCGTCGACATCCGCCCTCCTGTTTTATTGCGGCCGAGACAACCACGCGCACGCTTGCTTGTCTACCTCGATTTTAAATTTTTTGTTTTGTTTTAAATAATATGTTTACTTCTGTACAAAACGAAAGCACTTCCCTTAGAAAGTGCCTTTGTTTTCGACATATACGCAAAATGATCAAAGCAACGGTGCGAACAAGCGGAGGACGCTGAGATACGCCTTATGAAGCAGCGTAAAGCGGCGCTCCTTAAGCGCTACCATCTCGCACCGCGGAAAGGTGCTCTCGAAATCCTTCTTGACCTCAGCCACCACGGGATGATCCACAAAATAGCAGGCGTTCTCGAAATGGAGATAAAGAGAACGGTAGTCTGTGTTGATGGAGCCTACCACGGCCAGCCTGTCGTCGGCTACGAAGCATTTGGAATGAACGAAGCCGGGGGTAAACTTATAGATCTTCACACCGTTTTCAATGAGCTCTGGAAAATAGGATTGGGTCAGATGGTAGACGATCTTCTTGTCGGGGACTGCGGGCACCACCAACCGTACGTCTACCCCGCGCTTGGCGGCAAGGCACAGCGCGTGGTTGGTTTCGGTGTCGATGATCACGTACGGCGAAAAGATATAGACGTAGTCCACCGCTTGATTGATGATGTTGAGATAGACGTTTTCAGCCACGGGCTCACTATCCACGGGAGAATCACCGTAAGGCTGCACAACGCCCTTGCAGATCACCTCCGATACATCCTCATGGCGAGGCATATAGGCGCGGATATCTTCCGTGGTGTCGCTGGGTCGGATGGCATTCCACATATGCAAAAACATGAGAGACATGGAACGCACGCCCTCTCCCCGCAAACGGAGCACGTTGTCCTTCCATTCACCAAGACGCAGGTCCTCGCCGATATACTCATCGGCAAAGTTGATGCCGCCTGTATAGGCTGTGTGACCGTCGATCACCAAGATCTTGCGGTGATCTCTATGGTTCATGACCACCGAATACACAGGACGGTAGGGATTAAAGGTCATGCATTTGATTCCCAGCGCCTCCATCTCGCAGGCGTATTTGCGGGGCAGATAGGTGATACTGCCCACGTCATCGTAGATCATGCGGATCTCTACCCCCGCGTTTGCCTTTTCCTTAAGGATCTCCAGCACGGTATCCCACATGAACCCGGGCTTGACGATAAAATATTCCAGGAAGATAAAGCGCTCGGCGCGTTTCAAATCCTCCAGCATACGAATCCAGCCGTCACGACCGTTGTCAAAATACTCGGCATCAGTATTTTCATAACAGGGGAAGCCTGACTGCACCAGGTAGCGACATTGGCCCTCGATATATTTATCTTGGGGGCGCACCTCATCCTGCGAATGATGCAGAAGGCCTGTCTTGGGAAGATAGGGCTCCAGCAAGGTCTGACTGCGACAAAGCCCGCGGGACAGCTTGCGTTTTGGTCCTTTGCCGCCTGAGATCATGAAAATGATACCTCCAAACAAAGGGAACACAAGGATCGGCACGATCCATGCCATTTTGATCAGAGGATTGCCGGGACGATAAAGAATGTAAAGCACCGCTATCAGGCTGATAAAATTCAACGCAAAGGCAATGGGAAGATAATAATCACTCAGCTTGAAAATCACGAAAAACAGCCAAAGCAACTGAATAAAAATACCCAAGCTAAACAGGACTACACGGGAAAATATCCTACGGAACACTTTCATCGCGGTGCCTCCTTTCCTTGTCATACAGCGATTATCACACTGCTTTATACCTATTATAGCCGCATAATATGAATATACTGTTAACAATGGGCGATTTCGTGTCGAATTTCTTTGGCGAAGAGCAATAATTCTCAAAGATTACCTCCCGCCGCCTCTTGACATTCCCCTGAAAAGCGTGTATAATAATCATGCTAAACGCAAAATTTCAACAATAGAAGTATATCGCGTGAAAATTCAAAGATCATAGACCCAAGTAAACCGTTTCACGCCTAATTCTCCCTAAAAATGGGTCCCAACCCATTTTTGCCTAACGGCACGGTCGAATGACAAAATTTATTTATGCCGCCATAGGGTGGCGGAATGGATATTAGCGTGAAAGTTCAAAGATCATAGACCCAAGTAAACTGTTTCACGCCTAATTCTCCCTAAAAATGGGTCCCAACCCATTTTTGCCTAACGGCACGGTCGAATGACAAAATTTATTTATGCCGCCGTATGGCGGCGGAATGGAGATTAAAATGAAAGTAACCAAGGATTCTATCATCGGCGACGTTCTGGACGCCGCTCCCGACACCGCTGTTTATTTCTTCGAGATCGGTATGCACTGCTTGGGCTGTCCCTCTGCCCGCGGTGAGTCCATTGAGCAGGCTTGCGCCGTTCACGGTACCGATGCCGATGCGCTGGTTGAAAAGATCAACGCTCATCTGGAAAACAACTAACATGATGCCGAAGGCTGTATCCGTGCAACCTTCGGCAATTTTCAAATACAACACACCTCGAGGTATCTATGATCCATCTCTCTCCCCGACTGGCCTCCGCCGTCAAATACGTGCCTCCTCATACACTCTTGGCCGATATCGGCACAGACCACGCCTACCTACCCATATATCTCTGCCAAAAGCGCATTCTCTCCCCCGTCACAGCAAAAAACGGTGAGGTCATGGCCGCCATCGCCTCGGATATCAACAAGGGCCCCGTAGAGCGGGCCGAACAACATATCAAAAGCGAACGGCTGACCAACACGATCAAAACGATATGCACCGACGGGCTCAACGGCCTGGAGATCTACGATCCCAAAACCATCATCGTGTTTGGCATGGGCGGAGAGTTGATCGCAGAAATCCTGGAGGCCGCGCCATGGATCAAAGCCGAGGGTGTTCGGCTCATTCTACAGCCTATGACCCACCCCGAAAAAGTGCGTCAGGCTTTATCCCCCATGGGTTTCGCGATCACAGGAGAATCCCTGTGCGCCGAGGGAGATCGGCTGTATCAGATCATTTGCGCCGACTTTGATCCCATCAACGCTGCCCCTCCCGCAAGTCACGCCGAAGCTTTGACAGGACATCTCTACTCCCCTGCCGAGAGAAATCTTCACCGTCGGCTCATTGAGCAAGCCATCAAAAAAGAGTCCCGCGCTCGCAACGCCAAAAATCTGGCAGGTCGGGACACGTCGGACTCCGATCTTTTACTCGCGTCCCTCAATCATCAACTGAACACCTTGGGAGGTTAGCGTGAAAGCTCATTATCCCTAAAAATGGGACCCAACCCATTTTTGCCTAACGGCACGGTCGAATTTCAAAACGAAACGGAGATGATATCTATGACCATTATCGAGCTTTACGAAGCCCTGGAAGCCCGCATCCCCCCTTCCCTGTCCTGCCCCTGGGACAACGACGGCCTCTCGGTCTGCCCTGACAAAAACGCCCCCGTAACGGGCGTGTATATTGCCCTCGACGCCACCGAAGACGCCGTGAACGCCGCCCTGGACTACGATTGTAACGTCCTGCTCACTCATCACCCCCTGCTTTTCAAGGGTATCAAGGAGATCAGCGGGCAGAATACGGTTTCCCGCAAGGTCATTGACCTCATTGTCAGCGGTCTTTCCGCTATGGCCTTTCACACCCGTCTTGATACGGTGGACGGCGGTGTCAACGATATGCTGGCCGCCCGCTTAGGTCTTCGTAATATCACCTCCTTCGGCGATTCGGATAATGCCGAGGGCAAGGAGATGGGCCGTATCGGAGATCTGCCCGCGCCCATGTCTCCCGAAAATTTTGCTCAACTGGTCAAGGAAAGATTGAACGCCCCCTCTGTGCTGTGCGCCTCGTCTGACGAGCTCATCTCCCGCGTGGCCGTACTGGGAGGCGGCGGTGATGAGGACGTGTCTGCGGCGCTGGCGGCAGGAGCTGACGTGTACGTCACAGGTGAGCTGAAATATCACCAGCTTTGCGATATTCCCTTTGAGGGTATGAGTTTAATTGCCGCGGGACATTACCACACCGAATTCCCCGTGTGCGCCGCACTCCGCGACATGGTGGAGGACATCTACGACGAGGCCGAGGAAGAAGCCGTGCCCGTCATCATCGGAGAGCATTGCAGACTCTTCGCCGTATAAACATAAGCGTCAAAAAGGGTCACCGTCACGGTGACCCTTTTTCTTTCTTTAAAGTTCTTGAAAGGGGTACGGGGAGAACTTCTTTCAAGAAGTTCTCCCCGTAAAAAATCTCAATTACTGCTGCAGAGCGGCAATGACCTTGCTTGCCACGTTGGCAGGCACCTGGTCGTAGCCGGTCTCAACGAACTCGAACCATCCGCGACCCTGGGACATAGCGCGCAGGGAGATGGGATAGTCAGCGATCTCGGACTTGGGCACCTGTACCTGAATGGTGGTGTAGCCGACCTTACCCTCGTAGGGATGCATACCCATAACGCTGCCGCGGCGCTTGTTCATATCGCCCATGACGTCGCCCACGAGAGCATCGGGGACGGTAACTTCCAGATCGCCAATGGGCTCCAGAAGCACGGGAGCAGACAGCTCAAGGCACTTCTTGTATGCCAGGTTAGCGGCGGTCTTGAAGGACATTTCATCAGAGTCAACGGCGTGGAAGCTACCGTCGTACAGCTCAGCCTTCAGGCGAACCAGCGGGAAGCCTACGGCACCCTTCAGCATAGCGTCTTCCAGACCCTTCTGAACTGCAGGAATGAAGTTCTTGGGCACAGAGCCGCCTACGGTGGCGTCAACGAAGGTCAGACCCTCTTCCTCACCGGGAGCAAAGCGGATCTTGACGTGACCGTACTGGCCGGAACCGCCGTTCTGCTTCTTGTGCTTGCCTTCCACGTCAGACTTCTTGGTGATGGTCTCGCGGTAAGCGATCTTGGGCTCATCCAGCTTGATGTTGGTGCCGAAGCGGGACTTCAGCTTAGCACCCAGAACAGCCAGGTGCATATCACCGATACCGTAGATCAGCATCTGCTTGGTCTCGGGGTTATTCTCGTAACGCAGGGTGAGGTCCTCCTCCAGCATCTTGGCGATGGCCTGGGAGATCTTGGACTCGTCCTTAGCGGTCTCGGGGGTAATACCCTTGCACATATAAGGAGTTGCGTACTTGGTAGGAGCGTAAACAGTGTCGCCGCTGATGCGGAGAGTATCGTTGGTATTGGTGTTGGCCAGCTTGGCGATCATACCGAGGTCGCCGCAAGCCAGTTCTTCAACCTCGACCTGCTCCTTGCCCTTCATGATGTAGATGTGGGCCATCTTTTCGGAAACGCCAGTACGGATATTGCGAAGAACCATATCGCGGCGAACCACACCGGTCATGACCTTAAAGAAGGACATCTTACCTACGAAGGGATCGGCGATGGTCTTGTAGACGAAGATGGCGGGATCGCCTTCCACGTCGATGGCCACGGGCTTACCGCCCAGATCCTTCTCCACCTTGCGAGCGGTAGGACGGGGGAAGGAGCCTGCAATGGCATCCAGCATAGCAACAACGCCCCACATATTGGTAGCGGAGCCGCAGTAAACGGGTACGATGGTGCCCTGGATGATACCGTTATGGAGGGCCTCCTCAGCCTCTTCTTTGGTAAAGGATTCACCCTCGAAGTACTTCTCCATCAGCTCATCGGAGGTACCTGCCAGGGCCTCGTTGAGGGCGTCCTTATAGTCGTGAGCGGTCTGCTCCCAGTTGATCTTCATGGCGACGGACTGGCGCTTGCCCTTGTCGTCGTACTTGAAGGCCTGCATATCGATGAGGTCGATCATGGTGACGTCCTTACCGGTCTCCACAGGAATGAACACAGGACAGATAGACACGCCGAAGGTAGCGTGGATCTGGTGGAATACGCGGGCGAACTTGGTCTCGGGATCGTCGCACTTATTGATAAAGAAAGCCTTGGGAATACCTGCGGCACAAGCAGCGTCCCACGCCAGCTCGGTACCAACCTCAACACCTGCCTTACCATCGACACAAATGACGGCAGCGTCAGCCACGCGGACAGCCTGCTTGACTTCGCCTGCGAAATCCAGGAAGCCGGGGGTATCCAATACGTTGATCTTGGTATCCTTCCAAGTCATATAAGCGGGGGTAGCGGACAGCGTAAAGCCTCTTGCCTTCTCCTCTGCGTCATAGTCGCAGACGGTGTTACCCTGGGTAACGTTACCGAGACGGTCGGTACCGCCGGTGGCATAGAGCATAGCCTCAGCCAGAGAGGTCTTGCCGCTGCCGCCATGACCCAGGAGGGCTAGGTTACGAATTTGCTTGGTATTGAAATCAGCCATGGTTGTTCACCTTTGTCCGCTCACCGCACCCTGAGCTCTCCCCGGGACGGGACGGACACCTTTCCTTTTATATTTTTGGTGATTTGTTAGTTCCGAATCGAGTCTATATGCATAAAAAATGCTGACAAAACAGAGTTTCATTCGGGCAACATGAATATTATACTATATTTCGAAAGGTTTTTCAATAGGACACTTGTATCTTTTTCCATACCAAACGTAGAAATTGACCATCGTTTTTTGTGCATTTTGTTCATTTTTCGGTTTCAAGACCTCTTTTTCGTAATGATACAAGTTTTTTGATTGCACAACACGTCATAAATTCGGTCTTCGTCATATCTTGTGTTCTCCGCTCATAATCTGTATCGTAGATTTGAAGTTATCAGGGGAGGTAAGATCATGTTTATTTATTCTATGCGCGCAAGCACCATCAAATTTTTCGGCATCGTGTGCGTGGCGCTGGCAGCGTTGGTGGCACTCATTGCGTTCGTTCCCGCCTACGCATCCGGCGATACGGGAAAGGCAAGCGGAAACGCCACAAGCAGCGGTGTACAAGTGGGTGCCAACGAAGGTGAAACGGGGAAAACCGTCAGCATCAAGTATGAAAAGGTGCGTTCCTCCGACGATGCCGCGGGCTTTCTCGGTCAGTTCGGCTGGGTAGTGGACGCCGGCTCCGCAGAAACGGTGACCGTCACCATTCCCGCCGAGTTCGATAAGATCTTTGCAGGCTACAATGAGATGCAAAAGGCACAAGGGCTGGATCTGTCCAAGTATAAGAAAAAGGAGATCACCCGCTATACCTTCACGGTGACCAATTACGGTGAATACAACGGCGAGGCCTACACCATGCCCGTGTACGCCAACGTGTTGGTCTATCGTAACCGAGTGATCGGCGGAGACATCTGCTCGGCAGACGTCAGCGGCTTTATCCATGGCTTTGAAAAGCCCGCCGGTTAAACGAACGGCAATACCCCCACACAGAGCAAATTTTTCTGTGTGGGGGTATTCTTATGGTCAGTTCAGAATATCTCCCGCCATGGAGAAGGTACTTTCCAGCTCCTCCTTCAATTCGGGATAATTTTCAAGCTCGGGATCTTCCGCGAGGATGGCACGAGCGTGATTGAAGGCGTGGTCCATAAGGCTCGCATCAGGCCAGCCTTCGGCCACCTGCAATCGGAAGCCGCCGCTCTGGCGGATGCCTGCGCCGCTGACGGGGGCAAGGAAGTCACCCGGTCCGCGCTGAGAAAGATCCTGCTCGGCAATGCGATAGCCGTCATAGGTAGTACGCATGACCTCCAGACGGGCCTTGGCTGTGTCACCGCCCCCTGCTCTGACGAGAATACAGTAGGACTTTCGTTGGCCGCGTCCCACGCGACCTCTGAGCTGATGGAGCTGGGAGAGGCCGAATCGTTCGGCGTTTTCTACGATCATGAGGCAGGCGTTAGGCACGTTAACACCCACCTCGATCACCGTGGTGGACACCAATACCTGCACCTCACCCTTGGCAAAATCGCCCATGACCTGATCCTTTTCGGACGTCTTCATCTTACCGTGGACATAGGCCACCCGCAGGTCGGGCATTCGTGCCGCCAATTCCTGTGCAAACTGTACGGCGGCCTTCATATCTGGCTCGGAGGACTGCTCCCACGGCGGGGCGGCGACTTGCTCATAGTACCCCGCTTCCCTGCCGAAATCCGCCCACAGGGGGATGAGACCCTCCTCCTCGTCAGGCTTTTCCTCCACGGCGGGACAGACCACGTAGACCTGACCTCCCTCCCCCACGTTCTTGCGAATGAAGGCATCCAGACGGGCACGGTAGGATTCGTCCACCACAAAGGTGTCCACCCGCTGACGGCCGGGAGGCATCTCGTCGATGCGGGACACGTCCAGATCTCCATATAGCACAAGCGCCAGGGAACGGGGGATGGGCGTGGCACTCATGCACAGCAAATGGGCGTGGGCGTTCTTTTCCGACAAAGTGGCGCGCTGATTGACGCCGAAACGGTGTTGCTCGTCGGTGATGACCAATCCGGGTGCGGCAAAGCTCACGCCTTCGGACAAAAGCGCCTGGGTACCTATGACCACATCTAAACGTTCACGAGGGTCTTCCGCTGTCAGCGCGGCGTAGATCTTCTTTTTCTGTGCGAGGGTGGTATGACCCGTTAGCAAAGCCCCCTTGATCCCCAAGGAGTCAAACAGCGGCAACAGATCGGCGGCGTGCTGAGTGGCGAGGATGCCTGTGGGGGCCATCAGTGCGGCCTGGCGTCCCGATCGAACAGCCACGAACATGGCGGCGGCAGCACAGACGGTCTTACCGCAGCCTACGTCGCCCACCATCATACGGCTCATGGCAGTATCGGTGGCCATATCCTTGCGGATATCGGCAACAGCCCGCGCCTGAGCGCCCGTCAGCTCATAGGGCAAGGCGGCGAGAAATTCTGCCATAGTCTCTTCGGAAACGGCGCACACGGGCGCCCCCGTAGTCCTCGGGGTCTTACCCATGGTGCCGAGAGCCAGGGCAAAGCGAAAAAATTCATCAAAGGCCAGGCGGCGCTTGGCCTCGTGGAGGCTTTGATAGTCATCGGGACAATGGATCTGCTTCAGCGCCCAGGGCAGGGTCACAAGGCTCTCCGCCGTGCGGATATCCTCAGGGAGCGGATCCTCCAGCTTGGCAGCGGCTACAGGCAGGATCTGCGCGATATTGGCCGAAATGATCTTCTGGCTCAGGCCCTCGGTGAGGGGATAGACCGAAAACAGGGGCGGCAGCGCCTTTGTCTCCGTGTATGGTTCATAAGCGGGAGCCGTCATGGTGAAACGGTTCCCCGTTTTTTCCACCTTGCCGTAAAAGCGGAAGGTCGCACCCAAGGGAAACGCAGAACGCAGAAATTCCTGATTGAAGAAAGTAATTTCACAAACACCGCTGTCATCAAAGGCGCGAAATTTCAAAAGGGTCATCCCTCGCTTGATGCGGCTGACACGACATTCGGTGGACACCGTCAGCACCACGGCGCATTTTTCCCCGGGCTGAACATCGGAAAGCGGGCGAATATCCCCGCGGTTTTCAAAGGCGCGGGGGAAATGATAGAGCAGGTCCTTGATCGTATAGATACCCAGGCGGGCGTATGCCTTTTTGCGGGCCTCTCCCACGCCTGACAGACTGGTGATAGGGGCGGAGAAATATGTATTCATAAAGCCTCCTTGGGGTTTGAAAAATGCAGAGAGAAGGTAAATTGTTGTTTAGTGGTTAAGGGGGTGCAGGGGCGAAGCCCCTAGCAAAGCCTCCCCCTCTGGGGGAGGTGTCACGCTTCATGCGTGACGGAGAGAGTTCATTAGGTGGTAATTCGCGTTTTTACCCTCTCACCCGCCCGTCGCATTCGCTGGGCGGGAGCTCTCCCAAAGGGAGAGCCTTACATCGTGCATCCTCTGCTAAACAACAATTTACTTTCCTTCTTGACACAAAGCGTCAAGTCATGTATAATATAACTATATTATAACTCATGGGAGGCACTTATGTCAAGAGGACTGATCATATTAGACGCAGGTCACGGAGAGTTCGGCAATCCATATCCCGTCATTGAGGGGGCGTACGAGGGTACGCGGAATTTTGTCCTTGCGGGTTATCTCAAGACTGCACTGGAAGCCAAAGGCTTTGAAGTCAAGCTGACCCGAAACGCCATTGAGGACGACCCCTCTCTGGAGGAGCGCGGACGTATGGCAGGCGACAACGACGCCATTCTGTTTTTATCCCTGCACTCAAACGCCCCCGGCTCGGCTACGCCGCCTGAAAAATATAAGGACATCAAGGGTGTTTTGGTGATCTATTCCCTTTCCGACGAGGAAAACAATCTCCCCATCGCGTTGGCCTTCGGCAATGCCGTTGCCGCCTGCATGGACACCGAAAATCGCGGTGCCATCACCCGCACCTATCCCGATCAGCCCGGTATTGATTACTACGGCGTTCTGCGACACAGCGTGGCATCAGGATGCACGTGCGCGTTCATCATCGAGCATGGCTTCCACACCAATCTCGACGACGCGGCATTCCTGAACAATGATGCCTGCATGGCAAAACTGGCTGAAGCCGAGGCCGATGTGATTGACAAGCTGTTCGGAGTGTAAATTTATCTTCAGCAATTAACCTCATAGAAACGGAGAAACCATGAAAATATTCGCCATTGGAGACATAGTGGGCGAGGTCAGTATTGCCTACCTTGAAAAAAAACTGTGGAATCTGCGTGACCGTCTGAGTGCGGATTTTGTGGTCTGCAACGGAGAAAACGCCTCTGAGATCCACGGGCTCAACGCCCGTCACGCCGCCCAGCTTTTGGACTGCGGCGTTGATCTGCTCACCTTAGGGAACCACGCATTTGGCGCACGGGATTTGGGGAATTTCCTCGACGATAACCCCGACAAGATCATCCGTCCCGCCAACTACCCTGCCCTTTGCCCCGGTATGGGCCACACCATTAAAACGGTAAACGGCCTCCGCATCCTTTGCATCAACACCTCGGGAACAGCGTTTCTTGATGCTCTCGACAATCCCTTCCACACCATCGAGCGCATCCTCGACCGAGAAAAGGGGCAATACGACATGGCCCTATTGGACTTCCACGCCGAGGCTACCTCCGAGAAGCTGGCCATCGGTCGCTATTTTGACGGCCGCATCCACGTGATCTTCGGCACCCATACACACGTAGCCACCGCCGACGAGCAGGTGCTCCCCCGCGGTACGGGCTATATCACCGACCTGGGCATGACAGGTCCAGACAACGGTATTCTGGGCACGGATGCCGAGGCTGTTATCTACAAGATGCGCACCCATATGCCTGCCCGCTTCAAGGTGGCAAACGGCCCTGTAGTGGGTCACGGCGCGCTCTTTACCCTGGAGGACAAGACGCCTTACAAATGTGTGAAGGTGGAACGGATCGTTTTTTGATTTTTTGCGGAAGTATAATATTTGCGAATAAAATGCGTCCTATATAGTACATGATCTGCGTGACCCTTCTTACACATGACGCAAAAAAGACGGCCTACCGCCCATCTTTTCCTCTATGAGCAGAAAGGCGTATACCGTCCTTACAGTATCTTGATCGGCGTGCTGGTGATCACGGGTGTGACCACCTCGGTCATCTGCCACGCACAAATAACAAAACTGAACGCCTATATGGTCAGCGAGGATGACTATACCATCGTCGTGCCCAATCTTCGTGTGGTAGCGGGTATTGGTGAATCCGAGACAGTCTCCCACGGTTGGGATCACATAGCCTACGCCGCCATCGATGGCGTGGATTATCATGAATTTCTGTATGCCGAGCAGCACGAGGGGATGCTCTGGGGAGGGGTAACACATGACCATATCATTCTGTGCCAAAGGCAATACCGTCGATCCTGCGGCAAATGCGTCCATCAAGGAAATCACCCTGACGAAAAAAAACGACGTGACCGTGACCCCTGCCCACTGGAGAAGAAACAGGCAACTGATCTTCTGCATTCCCTCAAAGGAGAAAACATGAAAAAACAAGAACGCTTGCAAAAGCTCCTAACCTACGCTGTCTGTATGGCAATCGTCATTCTGGGCGCAGCCGTTTTGATGCTGATCTTCCATTGTCCCTTGGGCATAAAGGCGATCATTTGGGTGGGGATGGCCGCCCTCAGCCTGCTTCTTTTGTGGCCTTTGAAGCGGTACGTCCGTACGGTTTCCATTTTGACGGCTGTGTTCCTTTCCGTTACCCTTCTGTGCTGTACCTATGTAGAGCCCTATTTTATCAAGGAAGCACAGGCCTCTGCGGGATCTCCCCTGGCCAAGGACAACGTATGGCTGGCTGCTTGGGTACTTTTGGCCGTGGGTCTTTTCTACCGAATGACACACGTGGTCACCCGCATGATGGATCGCCTGTCCCCTAACGAGGAAATATTCGACGAGGACACACTTCCCGCCCAAGCCGCATCTCCCCAAAGCCGTGTTGTCTTATCCGCCGTTTTATCCGTTGCGGTGGTGGTAGTGGGTATCTTTTCGGGGATCGCCTACCATAAAAACGTGGCGGCTATTCCCGACAAAGCGCCCCACAGCGAGGCAGACTACACGGTGGTCATGCCTAATTTCAAAAGCGAGCTTTCGGATGACGCCTCCAACGTGGTCACCTACGGCGCTGATTGGCAGGCCGCTTACCTTGCCCTTGAACATATCCCCACCAATGAATTTATTCACGTCGCTCAATCGGTCAACGGTACATCCCTAAACAGCCTGATCCTTCGACACAAAGATCACACCTTGGATCCCGCCAGGACCGCCGACGTTCTCTCTGCTACCTATTTATTCGGCACCACGTCAAAGGTCATTTCCGGTGATGACAGAGAGTTTATCATATCCATCCTGCGCGGTGACTGTGAAACTCCGCCTGTGACGGTCACGGATCCCCAAAGCCACGGCGCTGTCAAGGTGCTCTTTCATGGGATCGACCATCTCTGGTGGGAGGCGGACGTGATGGAAAAGAACGGAACATATTATCTCCGTGTGGCCACCAATACGGACTTCTCGGCCAAGGATCAAAGATATGATCCCCAATACGTCTTCTATCCCTTACCCAAGCAACCTTAAAAACCAATTTCGGCCACTCTCGATAAAAGGCCCCCTGCCGTGTGCCACGGCAGGGGGCCTTTGTTTCAGGAAGCCCGCACGGTATCCTCACGGGCAGATCATGAGAGAGAAGTGACCGTACCTTTGTCCTCCGCAAGCTGTTCTATCAGCGCACAGAGCTCGGCATAGGTACCCTCCTTCAGCTTGAAGGTCGTGCCGTGGGAGACGAGCACGTGATCGGAATACCGCACCATATCGTTGTCTCTGATCACAAACTGTCCGTAGCTGACAGCATCGGGTTGTAGATAGGGGGTAAGGTCAGAGGCCGTATCCGCGCCTCCCGTATAGAAGATCAAAGTGACAGCCTCTCCCGTCATTTCGGCAGAGATCACGGTCTCGCTGTAAGCGCAAGCCTCGCAGCTCTTCTCATATAACTGCACAGCCGCATCTCCCGTCAAGCAGATCTCCTCTGCTCCAACGTAAGCAACACAGGCAAAGTCACTGTACTGTCGTACGCTGTCGGGATAAGCCACGGGCTGAAAATCGGGGTTTGAGCCGGTACACGAGCACAAGAGAAGCAAGGTAATCAGGCAAAGAAGCATCAAGCGTTTCATGGGTTTTCTCCTTTTGCATGGATTAGATGAGGGGGGCGATGAGCGGCATTTGTCTGCTTACTCCAGTGCCAAAAGATCTCTGAAAGCCTCGATGTACCCCTTGGCGGTAGCCTCATCCGACGCTTCGGCGAAGATACGAAGCAGCGGCTCTGTACCCGAAAAACGGCAGATGACAAAGCTGTTATCCGCAAAGTAGACCTTGCAACCGTCCTCGTAGCTGACGCGGGCGACGGGACTCCCGAAGAAGGGGATCTTTTTCTCTTCAAAGATGATGCGGTTGACGGTGGATTTCTGCTCCAAGGTGAAGGTGATATTATCCTCCACCATCACGTAGTGGCCATACTTTGTCTCCAGCTCGTCCATGATGGCCGAGGGGGATTTTTCCACCACCGACAGCATTTCCACAAACAGCGATGCGGCATAGACCGAGTCCTTGCCGTGGATATGGCCGCGCACGGTAAGACCGCCCGAGGACTCACCGCCCAAAACGGCGTCGGTTTCGTCAATTTTGGAAGAAATATATTTAAAGCCTACGGGAACCTCATGGCAAGTCTCGCCGAAATCAGCGGCCATGACGTCCAGCATATGTGTAGTGGCCAGGTTACGCACCACAGGGCCACGCCAGCCCTTGACCTCGTGGAGATACCAATAGAGCATGACCAAAATTTCGTTAGCGGTGATATACCGTCCGTCGCGGTCGATGATACCCAGACGGTCGCCGTCGCCGTCAAAGGCAATACCCAGCTCGTACTTCCCTGCCAGCACGCGGTTGCGAAGCTCGCCCAGGCTTTGGGCCGAGGGAGCAGGCAGACTGCCGCCAAAGTATGCGTCACGGGTATTGTGGATCATATCCACGGTGCAGCGTGCGGTGCAAAGGATGACCAGCAGAGGATAAGTACCCGAGCCATACATGGGGTCGAACAACACACGAGCGCCATGCTCACGAATGGCCGACACGTTCAGTACGTCCAAAATATCGTCGATGAAATCATTGAAGGGATTCTTGCGGAATTCAATCAATTTCTCCGCGCAGGCGGTCTCAAAGGGCAGGCGACTCACGTTGTCTTCCGACTCTGCAACTCCGATCCAGTATTCCAAGCGCTGCGTGGTCTCTACAGGTGCATCGCGGCCTTCTTCCACAATGAGCTTGATGCCGTTGTAAGAGGAGGGGTTATGGCTTGCGGTGATCTCCACACCGAAATGCAGGCCCTTTTTCTTGACGGTGTGCATGATCAGCGGCGTGGGAGCAGAGCGCTTCATAAACCACACGGTCATTCCGTGGGCGGCAAAAACCCCGGCCATCCAGCGAGCGGCAGGCTCGGACAAGAAACGGTGATCGTAGCCAATGACCGTAGGCTTGTCCAGTTTGCCTTCTTCGGCCATGAGGCGGTATATACCTTCGGCCACGTAGCAGATATTCTTTTCAATAAAGTCAGATCCAATGACGGCTCTCCAGCCACCCGTGCCAAATTTGATCATAGATATCTCCTTGCTTTTCTGATAAGATAAATTGTTGCTTGGAGGCAGTGCCGCCAGCACTGCCGGCAAACAACAATTTATTTTTTCAATATTTTTTCAATAAACACGCACATCTCCTCGTACTTCTCCTCCACCACGGTGAGCAGCTTCATCTGCGCACGGGCGCGGACGAGGTTATGACCTTCATAATTGGTCTTGAAATACACGTCGCCGTTGATATAGTCTGTAAGGAAACGCATGGCCAGCTCGTAAGCGATGACCTTGATCCCCAGGGGGAGAAGTCGGATCTCGGTTTCTGTAAGCTTGCCCTCGGTGGCAGACACAAAGCCCTCGGTGAAGGCCTTAAAAAGGGTCATGTCAAAGTCGATCTTGGATAGGTCAGGCTCATCCTCGGCAGCGGTGCAAGCACCGTAGCGAACGGCGTCGCCGTAATCATAAAGAGAAGAACCGGGCATGACGGTATCCAGGTCAATAACGCAAAGCGCCTTGCCGGTGGCATTGTCGATCAGCACGTTATTGAGCTTGGTGTCGTTGTGGGTTACACGCAGGGGGAGCAAATCGGGATGGCCCAGTTTGGACACAATGGCGTGTGCCAGCTCCTTGCGTTCATGGAAAAAGGCAATATCATCGGGAATGGAAGCCACACGGTCTGCGGTATCCTCCTCGATGGCGCGAAGGAAAGCACCATAGCGCCAAGCGGTATTGTGGAAACCCGGGATGGTCTCCGCAAGCTCCGCGGCGGGGAAGTCCGAAAGTCTCGTCTGAAACTCGCCAAAGCCGCGGCCTGCCTCGCGGAACAGATCGGCGCTTTCAATCTGGTCGTAGGCAGTAACACCGTCCACATAGTGATAAGCGCGCCATGCCCCACCCTCGGGATCGGTATAGAGCAAGGTGCCGTTGTCACAGGGGACAAAAGTAAGCACTCGGCGGTCGGGGTTAATGCCCTCTGCCTGATAAGAGGCTCGGATATGAGAAGTCACCTTACCCACATTGTCCATGAGAGACACGGGATCCTTGAAGGCGTTGGTGTTGATGCGTTGGATGATATATTGATGGGGCAGACCGTCCTTGGTATAAGTCAAGCGGTAAGTGACGTTAATATTACCTGCGGTCAGCTCCTTGATATTGGCAAGCGCACCGCTGAAAGAAAAGTGAGCGGCAACGGATTTGATGGTGTTTTGATTCATGATTTTCTCCAATCATTTAGGATATATATATTTTACATGATAAGGTGGTATTTGTCAAGATGGGAGATATTGACTTTTAGGTGAATTTGTGGTATGATGAAGGGGAGAAAACAAGAATATAAATTGTTGTTTAGCGGAGGATGCACGATGTAAGGCTCTCCCTTTGGGAGAGCTCCCGCCCAGCGAATGCGACGGGCGGGTGAGAGGGTGAAAACGCGAATTGCCACCTAATTAACCCTCTCCGTCACGCATGAAGCGTGACACCTCCCCCAGAGGGGGAGGCTTTGCTACGGGCTTCACCTGCTACCATCATAAACCCGTAAACAACAATTTACCGCTTTATCGCCCTTCGCGGGATATCGTACGCATGGGATGCACATCCCCGGCATTGGCCGGCGGCACTGCCGCCTAAACAACAATTTATCTCCACAATAAAAAGGAAACGAGGACAAAACCATGGACATCATTCTTCACGGCAACGCCGTTGTTGGTCAGTCGGGCGGCCCCACCGCCGCCATCAACGCCACCCTGGCGGGCGTCATCAAGGGCGTGCTCTGCGAACAGAACGCTCGAGCCAATATGGCCATCGACACCCTCTTTGGCATGAGAAACGGTATTGACGGACTTTTACGAGAGGATCTGGTGGATCTTTCCGCCATCTTTTCCCCCGAGGTGGATCCCGAGGGCAAAAATCTGGAAGCCCTGACCCTCACCCCCGCCGCCGCTTTGGGCTCCTGCCGAAAAAAGCTTCCCGCCGCGGGTGCAGACAATGAGGCCGAGGTCATGGACAAGCTCCTCGATATCCTGGATCGCCATAACATCCGCTACTTCTTCTACATCGGCGGTAACGACTCCATGGACACCGTTGCCAAGCTGTCAGCCTACGCTACTAAGAAAAACTACCCTCTCCGTGTCATGGGCGTACCCAAGACCATTGACAACGACCTGGTAGGAACCGACCACACCCCCGGCTTTGGCTCTGCCGCCAAGTACATCTCCACCACAGTGCAGGAGATCCTCCGTGATACTGCCGTGTATACCGTTCCTGCCGTGACCATCGTGGAGATCATGGGACGCGACGCAGGCTGGCTGACGGCATCCGCTGCTCTCGGTCGTTTGGTCACGGGGCGCGAGCCTGATCTTGTGTGCCTGCCCGAGCGCGCCTTCAAGTATGACGAGTTTTTCGCTGACGTGCGCGAGGCGCTGAAAAAGCACCCCAACGTGGTGGTGGCTGTGTCCGAGGGTCTGGAATGTCCCGACGGTACTTTGGTAGGGGCAAGCGCCCAAAGCGGTGCCGTGGACGCCTTCGGTCACAAGTATCTGTCAGGTACGGGCAAGGCTTTGGAGCTGGCCGTGAAAGCCGAGATCGGCTGTAAGGTGCGCTCGGTAGAACTGAATCTTCCCCAGCGTTGCGCGGGTCACCTCCTGTCTGCTCAGGATATTGAAGAGTCAGTAGCCACGGGCAAGGCCGCCGTGGAGGCCGCCGTTTCGGGTGTGTCCTGCCGTATGATGACCATCCGCCGCGTGGAAGGAGCAACCTACACCTACGAAACGGGCCACGAGGACATTTTTGCCATTGCCAACCAGACCAAATGTGTGCCCGACGAGTTCATCAACGAGCGCGGCAACGGCGTTACCGACGAGTGCCTCGAATATCTCCTGCCCCTCATCAAGGGAGAGCGATATCCCGAATATAAGGACGGGTTGCCGGTGTATTTTACCGTGTGATCATTTCATAAAAGTACCCCGAGGCGTGTGTAAAACACGCCTCGGGGTATGTTTTTAGAGGTGGCCTTATCCCATAATCGTTTCTGTTTCGGCAGGATTGACCGCACCGTCACGATAATAAAGCCATTCTTTTTCTTCCTCGTCCTTGACGATAAGGTAATTGGCCTTTCCCTCCACGCTCCAAACCACCAGAGGCGCGGAAAGATCAAAGAAGCCATGGGGGGTCACCTCACCCAAAACCTCGTTTTTGGGGAATTTCTTGGAAGTTATGTCGGGGTCACCGATCTTGCCTGCCAGGTAATACGTCTCATCCTCGTAGATCAGGGTGTCCATGGAGGCAGGATCTTCCCAATCGGCGATATTCTTATAATGATGCGTCGAAAAGCGAAGAATACCTGCACCGATGGCAAGGAATACGACAAACAGGATCAAGGCGCGGGGGAGGAAGTAGGCTTTTTTCATGGTTGTGTTCCTTTCGGAATGTTTTTTATTTTTAGGCCACCTTTGATTTATCTCTCAAGCAACCCCAGAGAATCCATCCAATAAATCACGTGAGAGGCAAAGCCGTGGTTGCAACTGGCCTGAGATGCCACCAGCTCCCACAGGGTGCCCGTACGCTCGGCCATGTAAGCGAAATAACCCTTGATGTTATCATAAAGCTCATCCTTGAAGCCATAGCGGTTGAGAAGATCCAGGCGCAGGTAATTGCCGATGAAGGCGTTGGCGGGCCAAATCTCGGGATACAGACCCTTCTCTGCTCTGGCGTAGCCGAAGTCCTTTACCAGGGTCTCCCACAGCCAAGGATGGGTTTCGGGGGTAGCCACGCCGGTGAAGAAGGCATAGTACTGACAGGACTCGGTGCGCTCACCCGACAGCGTAAGCTTGCCGTCACGACGCCATGCGTTGTCGCAGTAGAAGCCGGACTCGGTCATAGACATTTCGTTGATGGTGTTGCGAAGGGCGGTGGCCTTCTCCTTGAGGGCGGCGTCACCGTAGAGGTCGGCCACGGTGTCCAGGGTGGTGCAATACAGCATATTGGAGGCGAAGGACACGTCCTGGGTCAACTCGTTGGACTTGGACCACTCCAGGAACACCCAGGATTCCAGATTTTCAAGGAGTCCGAATTCGTTTTCAAACTTGGAGAAATAATTGAGCAGGCCATACACACGATCGCGGGCGGAGTCTACAAACTCACGGTCTCCCGTGCGAGTGAGATACTCGCCCAGTTCCACCACGTACCACATGGCCCAGTTAGGGATGAAGGTCATGTCGTTGTGATCTGCGGGGTAGCACATCGGCAGCATACCCTCGGGCAGGAACTCAAAGCTCTCGGGCATGAGGAAGTTTTGAAGGAACGCACGCTCCACAAGGGATTTGCCCGTCAGGGTCTTTTCCACGCGGGAGGTAAAGAAGCTGTCGCAGAGCCAGCCGGCGCGCTCGCGGGAGGGGCAGTCCATGTAGATGTCCACGGTGTTGGCGCGGAAGGTTTCCACGGCGGCATCGTAGATCTTCTTCATGGTCTCGTCATCACCTGCGAACTTGGCGGTGATTTTGGTTTTGGGGAAAGCGATGTGGTAGACCTTCAGATCGGTGATCTTAACAGCCGCACCCTTGGCCACCAGGCGGATAAAGCGCATCGTATAGGGCTCGGCGCAGGTGAGATGGTACTTCCCTGCCTTCACACGCACCGCGATGATTTGGGATGAGCCCATACGGTGGGGATTGACGTGGCCGTCGCTGAGAATTTCGTCAAAGAGGATGTAGAGAGTGCCCTCTCCCTCGGCCTCCACAGTCATATCGTAAACACCGGTATAGTTGGCGCCGAGATCCAGGTCGGCGTAGCTGTCGGCGGGGAGGTCAATAACGGCGCAAGACTCCTCAACAGCGGCAGGGGCACCGCAGTCGCACTTGCCAACCTCCGTGTGGGAGGCACATTCCAGCTCGTCCTCGGGATAGGTGAAGAAAATATCGCTGGGCACAAGCTCACGCTGGTGGTAGTAGCCATCCTTGTCGGAATAGGTGACGGAGCCGCGCTGAATAACCTTTTGGGGGAGCAGAATCTCGTTGTCGGAGTACGGCATATCGCGGTGGATGAATCTTCCCGCCACAGCCGCTTCTGTGGCAACGGGAGTCGCCTTGGTGTCGGGATTGACCTCGTAATCAAAGGCCCCCTCGCCAAGCTCATAGGCCTCGGTAAAGGCGCGCTGGAAGGAGTAACGCTGGGTCTTGATCACGCGCTCGGCAGTCACGTAACAAACAAAGCCTTCTCCGCCGGTAGCAGCCAGCACCTTGTCGCCGCTGACGATCTCGGCGCGGAGGAAGGAGGGCTGGTTGATATAGTTGAAGCCGTTGACGTTGTAGCCCACCACGCGGAGGGTCACGCGGTTGATCTCCTCGGTCAGATAGGGGGTCAGATCATACTCGTCCACGCGAAAGTGGCCGTGGGCGCAACGGGCGGGGCCGTGGGCTTTGAGCTCCCCGTTGACCAAGAGGACAAAGGAGCAGGACGCAGCGGCGGCTACCTTGGCGGGCTGTCCGGCGGCGATATTGGTACAGAAGGACAGGGTGCGGTTCATGACTTTGGAAGTGCCGACCTCCCAGACGGGAGTGGCAGAAAGAAAAGTATAGTCGTTAAGTTTCATAGCTGACTCCTTATAAAGTTTATACAATGATCAGAACGCCCAGTTGCCGTCCACGAAGATGGCGACTCGCTTACCGCTCTCGGTGACAGCGGTAATGGAGAGATCATCGGTGCCGATCATGAAGTCCACGTGGATCATGGACTCGTTGATGCCCATGTCGTGAAGCTCTTGGAGCGTGTACTTGTCGTAATCCTTAACGCAGTTGGTAAAGCCGCGGCCAAGAGCCAGATGGCAGGCGGCATTCTCGTCAAACAGAGTCTCGTAGAAGGTGATGCCACTCTCGCGGATGGGAGAAGTATAGGGCACCAGAGCGCACTCGCCCAGCATGGCGGCGCCGTTGTCCATGGAGACCATTTCCTTCAGAAGATCCTCGCCCTTTTCGGCCTTGACCTCGACCACCTTGCCGCCCTCAAAGCGAACCGAGAAGTTCTCGATAAGCTGACCGCGGTAAGACAGAGGCAGAGAGGCCACCACAAGGCCCTCGGCATATCCTGCCTTGGGGGAAGTAAAGATCTCCTCGGAAGGGATGTTGGGGTTGAATTCCTCACCGCCCAAAGTATGCTCGCTGCCGCCGCAGAAAATACCTTCGGGGATCATGTCCACGGTAAAGTCAGTACCATTGGCAGACTTATACTCCAGGGTCTTGATGCCCAGGCTGTTGAGATACTCACAACGGCTGCGGAAGCTCTCGTTGTGAGCCTTCCACTCGGCCACGGGATCCAGAGGCGCACCGTCCTTAGCGATGACGCGGGAGGTGAACAGGATGGCATTCCACAGGTTCTCCACCGCGGTGGTGGTGCGGACACCGGGGAACACCTTCTTGGCCCAAGCCTCACCGGGCACGGCGGCGATGCACCACTTGTACTTGTTGTCCATGGCGTCGCGGAAGGGCTTAATGACGGGGAAACGGGCCTTGGCTGCCTTGGACATTTTTTCCTGGTTGATGCCCTTCAGACCATCGGGATCGTCGGACATGAGGTAGAGCATGGCGGGGTTCTTGTCCAATCGGTACTGCAGCTTAGCGCGCTCAATGTCGTCCACAGTGGAAAGGGACTTGAGGGTGCGGTAGCGGTAATGAAGCTTGGCCAGGGGCTGGTAGCTCCACTCCACGGTGACGCGGGAGGCACCTGCCTTGTAACACTCATCCACGCACATGGCGACGAACTCAGGCTGATCAAGGCTTGCCTGAATGATGACGGGGTCACCCTTCTTCACGGCCACGCCGCAAACGGCCAGCAGGCGGGCATATTGCTTTAAAATGGTCTTTTTCATGGGTAAATTCCTTTCTTTGAGGTGTTTTTCGATACTTGTTCAGTATAGCACAAGATAAAGGAAAAGTCAAGGAGATGGGAAGATAAATTGTTAGCTCATCAAAAACCCCCACGCGCTGTAGCGCGTGGGGGTAGGACGTTTGCCGAAACAGGGAAAGAAAATGCAAAGCTCATGCCCCGGAAGCTTCCTCGGTGATAAAAGTTGTCTCCCAATCATTATCGAAAACCAAACAAAAACCTCACGGCTACATATGATCTTATCATCACTATATCACGGCATCTTCGCCGCCGCAATACCTTATCAGCACGATTTTGTGCCTCTGCCCTTAGGTTGACGGAACTTGAAACCCGAAATATCATCCATCATCAAACAAATCTCCCGTAACCTATTGAAAAATCCTCAAAATAGGAGTATAATAAAGATAATTCTAAAAAAGGAAACGACGTATGCGAATTTTAACCGTCAACAGAAACGACGCAGGCCAGAGACTTGATAAGTTCCTTTCCAAGGCCGTCAAGGGGCTGCCCCAGTCACTCATGTATAAATTCATCCGCACCAAAAAGATCAAGGTCAACCGCGCCCGTTGCGAGCAAAGCCAGATCCTCAAGGAGGGTGACGAGATCCAGCTCTTCATCAAGGACGAGTTTTTCGACACTCCATCCAAGGACACAGGGGCCTTGTCCGCCATCCGTCCCAAGCTGAACATCGTATACGAGGATGACAACATCATACTTCTGCACAAGCGCCCCGGTGTGCTTGTCCATGAGGACGCCGAGGGAGGCGAAAATACCCTCATCATGCACGTGCAGGCTTACTTATACGAAAAAGGCGAGTATAACCCTGCCGGCGAGCAATCCTTCGCCCCTGCCCTGTGCAACCGCATTGACCGCAACACGGGCGGTATCGTCATTGCCGCCAAGAACGCCGAAGCCTTGCGGCTCATGAACGAGTTTATCCGCGAGGATCAGCTCTCCAAGTTCTATCTCTGCCTTGTTCACGGCAGACCCAAGGCAAGGAAAGCCACCCTGACGGGATATCTCAAAAAGGACAGCGCCACCAACACCGTCCGCGTGGCGGATACGCCCTTCAAGGACGCCAAGGAGATCATCACCAAATACCGCGTGGTGTCTGACAAGGTGGTGTCAGGGGCTCCCGTGTCTCTCTTGGAGGTGGAGCTGGTGACAGGACGTACCCACCAGATCCGCGCCCATCTTTCCCACATCGGTCATCCCCTTTTGGGCGACGGAAAGTACGGTATCAACCGCGACGACAAGCGCAGGGGCTTTAAGTTCCAGGCCCTGTACGCTTACAGACTGGTCTTTAAGCTGGACTGTGAGGCAGGCGCGCTGGCCTATCTGAAAGGAAAGTCCTTCCGCATTCCCCCCGACAGCATTTGGTTTACCGAGGGATATGACCTCACTTCCCTCGAATCCAAAAAATAAGGAGCCGTTTTCATGTTCAAGACTCAAAAAGAGCCCTTCATGCTTGATCTCATCATCAAGCTCCGTTGGCCGCTGTTGCTCATCGGTGCCGCCCTCATGGGGCTCGTGGTGATCTTCCCCACGCTGGGCTTTCTTCAATGGAGCGTGTTGATCCCCGCCATGGCGGTCATCCTCTCGCGGCTGACCGATCCCAAAGTCAAATTCCGCCATATGTACGGCATGGGCTTCTGCTTTTTCGCGGTCTACTTCACCATCGCCTGGCATTGGTTCCTCTGGATGTACCCCCTGGACTACGCAGGGCTGTCCAACGCCGCGTCGGCGGCTGTCGTGGCCCTCGGTTCCCTGGGCATGGGTGCCTTTCAGGCAGCAAGTGCAGCCTTTATTTTCCCGCTGTTCGGGCTGGCCTGCCGCTCCAAATACCTGTCCCGCCTCCCCCTGCTCCACCCCCTCCTGTTCGCCGCCATGTGGACGGTGCTGGAATGGTTCCAGGCCCACAGCGGATGGTCGGGCGTACCGTGGGGGCGTTTACCGCTCGGCCAGGCCGAGACGGTCCTCATGCTGCAAAGCGCGTCCCTGTTCGGTTCTTACTTCATCACTTTTTTGCTGGTCGCCATCAACGGACTTTTGGCTTACGGGTTTATTTATACCCATCGCCGCACGGTGGCAGCAGCCATCTCCGTCGCCATGATCCTTTCAAATTTCTTCTTCGGCGTGATTTATGCCGCCATCCCCGTCAAGGCTGACAGCACCGTCAAGGTCGCCTCCATCCAGGGCAATCTGGCCTCGGGAGAGGAGTGGGGGGCGCTGGGCTCAGTAGGGAGAGCGTTGGACACCTACGGGGAGCTGACGAGGCAAGCCGCCGCCGAGGGTGCCGAGATCGTCCTGTGGCCCGAGACCGCCATCGTGTCCGACCTCAAATACGTGAAGGACGACCTGACTGAGTTGGCCGTCGAATGTCAGGTGACCATCCTGACGGGCATCTTCACCGACAGCCCTAACGGAGAGAGCGACTACAATTCGGTGGTGGCCATCCTGCCCGACGGTACTGTCTCCGAGAGCGAATACCATAAGCGCAATCTCGTCCCCTTTGGTGAGTTCGTCCCCCTCCGCGACCTGATCATGACCGTCGCCCCCTTCCTCACCGAGATCAACACTTTGGATTCCGACTTCAGCTTCGGCACTGAGGCGACCGTCATCCCCCTGGAGCAGGGCAACGTGGGTCCCCTCATCTGTTTTGACTCTATCTATGAGGACAACGCTCGCGAGAGCGTTCAAAACGGGGCTCAACTTCTGGCCATTCCCACCAACGACTCCTGGTTCAAGGATTCCCGCGGCGTATGGATGCACAGCGCTCAGGCACAGCTCCGCGCCATTGAAACGGGCCGCTACGTCATGCGCGCCGCCAACACGGGCGTGTCTTCGATCATCAACCATAAGGGAGAGGTGCTCGATTTCCTTGGCACCTTTGAAACAGGTTACGTCATACAAGAAGTTGAGATGCTCAGCGGCACCACCCTATATTCGGTCATTGGCAACCTTTTCGTCTATTTATGTATGGCCTTTGCGGCGGGTTGCGTGCTGTTTCCTTTGGGAGAGTGTGCGGCTGATGGCATAAAAGCAAGCAAAAAAGCAAAGTAAATCAGGCAAATTGTGAAAGATTGTTAAAATTATGAAGAAGTGTTAAATTTTGATGTTTTTGTGAAAACCTATTGACAAATCCGTGACGAAGGCGTATAATTTATACAAGCGAGGAGCCAAAGCTCCCGTAAAAATCACTGCAAAAGGAGATTTAAAAAATGAAAAAGTCCGTACGCATTCTGGCTGTCGTGATGGCAGTTCTGATGGTCACTCTGGTTCTGGCTTCTTGTGGTAAGACCCTGAAGGGCACCTACTCTGCCGAGGTCGACATCGTTGTCCTGAAGTACACCGCCAACTACGAGTTCAGCGGCAAGAACGTCACTGTTACCAAGGTCGTTAACCCCCTGATCGGCGATGCCAAGACCTACACCATCGAGGGTACTTACGAGATCATCGAGAACGATGACGACACCATGGACATCAAGTTCGAGTTCAAGACCGAGGACGACCACATCAAGAGCGGCACCTTCGATTTTGAAGAGGGCGAAGATTACATCAAGATCGGTGGCATTAAGTACACCAAGAAGTAATATCTCTTTATGATAAAATCCCGAATGGTCATCATGATCATTCGGGATTTTTCTTTTTGTTCATTTCGTCGAAAATGCCGAGGGGGGGCATAAATTTCGGATTTTGTCTTTACTTTTCGGTGATATCGTGGTAAAATATAAGGGAATATATTTATGGAAGGTAAATTGTTGTTTATGGAATACGCCCGGGAGGGCCCTTCTTGAAAGAAGCGCCCCCCAGACCCCCTCCAAGAACCTTTAAATAATGATTCTTTTTAAAGGTTTTTGAAGGGTTCCAAGGGAAACTTTTTGCAAAAAGTTTCCCTTGGCCGCTCCTCCATAAACAACAATTTACCTCCCTAAGGAGTCCCTATGTCATCAAATACATCCCCTTCCCCCACCGCCGCGATCCTGACGCTGGGATGTAAGGTCAACCAATACGAATCCGAAGCTATGGCCGAGGCGTTTGCAGGGGAAGGATTTACCGTTCGCGCCTCCGACGAGGTATGCGACGTCTATATCGTCAACTCCTGCACCGTCACAGCAGAGTCCGACAGAAAATCCCGACAGGCTGTACGCCGCCTCATCAAGCAGAATTCTGATGCCGTGGTCATCGTCACGGGCTGTTCTGCCGAAACGGGCGCACGCCTCATGGCCGATATTCAAGGAGTGGACGCTGTGGTGGGCAACCGTGAAAAGCTGAAGGCCGTCGGTTACGCCTTGGAGTTTTTCAGAAACGGCAAGCCCCAAAAGGCGATCGTGGACGTTCCCACTCTGGAGGGCAGTTCCTTCGAGCCCATGACCATCACTCGCTTTGACCGCACCCGCGCTTACGTGAAAATCCAAGATGGCTGCGAGTCCAAATGCACCTACTGTACCATCCCCGCCGCCCGCGGCCGCGAACGCTCCAAGCCGCTCTGTGAGGTGGTTGCCGAGGTGACCAGATTGACCGAAGGCGGCTGCCGCGAGGTAGTGCTTACAGGCATCGAGACAGGTGCCTGGGGGAAGGATCTTGGCAAGGAATACACCCTGGCCTCCCTGCTCCATGCCGTGGCCACTATCCCTAACGTGGGCCGCATCCGTCTCGGCTCTCTTGACCCCACGGTCATCACCGAAGATTTTGCCGACGCCGTGGCCTCCCTTCCCTGTGTGGCGCCCCACTTTCATCTTTCTATGCAGAGCGGATGCTCGGCGACCCTGGCGCGTATGAAGCGCAAATATAACGTGACCCAAGCAGAGCGCGCCATGGAACGGCTCCGCACACGTCTGCCAACCGTCAAATTCACCACCGACATCATCGCGGGCTTCCCCGGCGAAACAGAAGAAGAATTTGCCGAAACGCTGGCTTTTGCCCGTCGGGCACGTTTTTTACACATCCACGCCTTTCCCTATTCCAAGCGCGCAGGCACCCCTGCCGCCGTTATGAAAGACCAGGTCCCCGAGGAGATCAAGCGATCCCGCGTTCACGCATTGAACGCCGTATCCCAGAATACCTGTCGAGCGTTGCTTACCGATGCCTTGGCGTCTGCGACCCCTTTGTCCGTACTGTTTGAGACCTATCATCCCCAAACAGGACTATATCACGGTCATACCCCCGATTTCATCGAGGTAGCCGTCCCTGCTTCCCGCGACTTGCGGGGGCAAGAAGCCACGGTCATACCCACGGAGGTAAAGGACGGCGTTCTTATGGCCCTTCTGCCCTGTTAAAAAGGAGTTTTCATGAATCATTCTGCCCATCAACCCTACGCCCCTCAAGCGCAGACCCTGCCCAGGGATGCGGTTCAGGTCCAAGCCTTTGCCGCCGCAAGCGAGATGAATTTCAAGTATCTCAACGCAAACCTCGGCCTGTCTCTTGATCCCCTGCAGTACAGGCGTCTGCAATATCATTTTTATCATATTGAAAAAAGAAATCCCACCCTGGGCGAGCTTCGTCTCACAGGAGCGCTCATGGAGCGTCTGTCCCTGTCCGAGTGCCTTGCACCTACCGAGTTATACACTGACAGCGAGGTCATCATGGATACTTGGGCCGATATCATGGACGGTATCACCTCGGTGTATGAGGAGATCAACGAACCTTGCACGCTGGCAAGGGTGCTCTCTCTTCCTGAGGCTTATCTCAAGCGTCGAGGTGATCGGCGAGTGACCACAGACGTCCCTCGCGTGACGTCCTCAGCAGAGACCGCCTTAGCAGACGGCTATGTCCCCTCCGTGACCCTACATACTGCCTCAGGTACGTCCAGACAATTGTGGGCCAAATCAAAACGCATTGGAACCACCGCTCCCGCGCAGATCGGAGACGTGATCCTGGCCGTTCAACCCGCCGAAATACAAGCAATCGTAGCCTTTCTCGAAGGTATGCCTCAGGCAAACGTCATCAAAACTCTGGCCGTTATCGGACGCCGTTCACTTTTGGTGTCGGCTCTGGAGCTTTGCGGCGGAAGAGGCCTTACGGTAGACCTCAACACGCTGGTTCCCGCCCATCCGCCCAAAGAAAGCCGAATGGCAGCCTATCTGTCCAACTGGGAGCTCACGCCCCCCTCGGGCAAGGCTTACGCTGTCTTTTGCATCCCGCCATACGCGCAGGAGCCTCTATTTACGGCTCTATCGGATCACGGCTTCACCCCTTGCCTGCTGGGCACGGTCATTAAACAGCCCCGCATCGTCTTTACCGACGGTATTTTAAACGTGGTCAACCTGCATCGCGATCTGATCCTGAAACCCCAAGCCATCAAGCCCTACCGCGCCCTTTTACCCGTACCCGGGCCCATTGGAAAAAAGGCAGAGTTTGAATGCAAGATGACCCCGCCCCTTCGTCTTTCAGAAATGGGATGTACGGTTGCTGACCTGACGGCAACGCTTTCGGGGGAACAAACAGACGGATTTACACCCGCTTTGCAGAGTGTGCTTTCCCTGTGCGGTGAATTTGCCTCAGCAGGTATCCGCTACGACACTCTCTCCCTCTCCCCCATTCTGTATTTCGACGGAAATACAGACGCCCCCCTCTTGCTCTCCGCCGTGTGCGGCTTGTACCGCGCCTGTACCGAACTGGGCATTCCCATGATCTGCCCCGAAATCCTGTTCAAAAACAGGAGCGAAGCCTCGGAAAAAACCTCCCTCGTCCTCTCCCTCGTGGCCTATACCCCGAAGGAGCCTGTGTGCCCTCCCCGCACCTTGGTCGAAAAAGACGCGCCGCTGGGGCTGATGACATTGGACGAATGCCCCCGTTGGGAGGATATTCGCGGCCTCCTGTTCTCGGTAGCCACAGCTGTGGAATCCAAGACGCTTTCGGCCGCTCACAGCTTGAACGGGAGAAGCGTACTGACGCTTTTGTCTCATCTGGCTTCCCCCGAGGTGGCCTTGACCGCAGGATTGTTTGAAGAACAAAAGGAGATCGTATCAATTCCCTTCCCCCTGGCCTTCCTGACCGAAGGCCCGATTCCCCAAGGCGGGCTTCATGTGGGCGTGACCTGTCCTCGTCCTGAGGATGCACCTCTTCCGCCTGCCCAAGCCCCCGAGCCCGATGGCTTTACGCTTATCCCCTATCCCACCGTCACCCTTCAGGAAATGAAAAATAAAGAAACCCAACGAAGAAAGGAAATTGCCGCCATGGAAAAGATCAAAGCCTTTGAACCCCTGTGCCAAAATCCCCGCACCGTCCTTCTGGACACTGACATCGGCCCAGACTGCGACGATGTGGGCGCACTTGCCGTCCTTATTTACTACGCTAAGCAGTACGGCTTCCCCATTGGCGGTATCTGTAACTGCACCTCCAACAAGGCAGGTAACGGCGTGATCGACGCTGTCTGCCGCCGTTGCGGTATGGACACCCCTCCTCTCGGACAGTGGAGCGGAGAGGGTTTCATGGACGGTCAGGAACATTGTAAATATAACACCGCCGTGGCCGAAGCTCACTCCGAGGCTTACAGAAACGGCACGCTTGCCGTAGACGACGAGGTCACTTACTACCGCAAGCGGCTCGCCGAAGCCAAGGACGGCGACGTCATGGTCATCTCCATCGGTATGTTCAACAACCTGGCCGCTCTCTTGGAGAGCCCTGCCGACGATATCAGCCCCCTCTCGGGCATGGAGCTGGTCAAGGCCAAGGTCTACGCCTTGGTGAGCATGGCCGCTATTCTGCCCCAGGGTCGCGAGTGCAACGTGGTCAGCGATTACAAATCCTGCGAGAAGGTCTTCGCAAGCTGGCCCACCCCCATTTACCTCTCCGATTTCCATATCGGCGTGAACGTCAAGACGGGTTACAGCCATATCACGGATCCCGAGGCTATTATGGCCGATCCTCTGCCCATGTCCTACCACCTCTACACCAAGGAATGGAACTGGGAGGGTGCCGTTAAGGGTCAAAACGCCTCCTATGACCTCACCGCCGTCCAGTTTGCCGCGCTGGGTATCTGTGATCTCTACGATCTGGACACCCCCGGTGACCTGGAATTCTATGCCGAGATCCCCGCTCTGCCCGATGCCACCCGCTTTGTAGCGAACCCCATGGGTAATAAGATCTTCATGACCAAAAAGGTGGCTGACGAGGTCATCGCCGACAGTCTGCAACAGATCCTTAATTCGTTTTAACTTTAATTTATGATCAGGAGAACGCCATGAAACATTTCTTCACCCGCCTCCTCTCCCTTCTTCTCACTCTGATACTTCTTTTCACCGCCATTCCCTTCACCGTGGCAGGAGAAGATAACATCGCCTCCGACAAAGCAACCGTCGTAAAAGCCTTCGACAGCGCAGCACTGAGCTCTCACTCTGCAAAGCAGGTGGGCGAAGGCTCCACCCTGGGTCTGCGCCTGTCTTACGGTGCCCCCTTCAACAAGGTGACCGTCTGTATGCCCACGTGGTCCACTACCGATTCTTCCGCCACCCTGGCTCTCTATAAGTGGAACACTGACTACGAGACCTCTATTGCAGGCGAGCCCGTTTCTTCCAAGAAATTTGAGCCCCTCCGCGACAACGCCCATAACGCACTTTCTTTTGATGAACAGCCTGCAGGCGAATACGTCCTCGTGATCAAAGACGTCAAGGGCCAGGTAGGCGTATGGCAAATGTCACCTGCCACCGTCAACGGCTATGCTTACGACGGTGCCATTGAGACTCAGGTGGACTGGGAGGTCAACGTGACCTTTACCAAGACACCTAAGGTCCCCTTCCTTGAAATGTCCAGCGTAACCGAAGCCATTGACGGCAATCATACCGCTCCCGACGAATACGTCATCCCCGAGGACAGCCTCCTGAACACCCACAAGGTCATGCCCGACACCTGGGTTTTTACCGACGGACTGGGCCGGACCTCTCTCACCTACGAGGACGTGGGCGGTATCAAGGACGACAAGACCATCGCCATGTTCTACTGGACCTGGCACGGCGATCTGGGCGGGAACGAACCTCTCAATATCACCGAATTCATGAAAGAGCATCCCGACGCCAAAAACGATTATGACCATCCTGCATGGCCCACCTCGGGAACGGCTTATTTCTGGAACGAGCCCGTTTACGGCTACTATAAGACCAATGACGCATGGGTGCTCCGTAAGCAGGCCGAACTTCTGGCCAACGCGGGCGTGGACACCATTTTCACCGACAACACCAACGGCAACTACACCTGGCGCACCAGCTACATTCCGCTCTACGAAACTTGGAGCGACGCACAAACAAACGGTGCGGTGGACGTGCCCAAGGTATCCTTCCTGCTTCCCTTCGGCCCCAACGACGGCTCCAAGGAGCAGATCGAGGCCCTCTATCGGGATATTTACCGCCGAGATAAGTACCAGAACCTGTGGTTTTACTGGGATGGTAAGCCCATGCTGATGGGATATAACAACAACATCAGTACCGCCACCAATCTGGGCAAGGAGATCAATCGTTTCTTCACCTGGCGTGCCGGTCAACCCGGATACCTGGTAGAGGAAACCGGTGCCAAGCAATGGGGCTGGCTCTCCACCTACCCTCAAGCGCTGTATGCCGAGCGGGGAGCTGCCGCCATCAAGCGCGGCGACGTGGAGCAGATGACCGTGGGCGTGGCCGTCAACCACAACTATAAGACTCACAACATCGCCGCCATGAACGAGGGTGAATTCGTCATCGGCCGTTCCTACAGCTCCAAGTTTGAAAACCGTTTTGTCACCGAGGGATCGTCTGCTTCCCTGTGGGGCTACAATTTCTCCGAGCAGTTTGATTATGCTCTTGAGGTAGATCCCGAGGTCATCTTCATCACCGGTTGGAACGAGTGGACGGCAGGCCGTCACGAAGAATGGGGCGGTTCTGAGAACGCCTTTCCCGATCAGTTCACCGACGAGTATTCCCGTGACCTGGAGCCCACCAAGGGTGCTTTGAAGGATCACTACTACTACCTGCTCGTCAACTATGTCCGTCAGTACAAGGGTGCGAGTCCCATTCCCACCCCCAGTACGAACGCTACCATCGACCTCTCCGCAGGTGAGGATCAGTGGTCGACCGTGGAGCCCTACTACGCCGCATACATCGGCAACACGAAAGATCGCGACGCTTCGGGCTACGGCTCCCTCCACTATACCGAGACCTCGGGCAGAAACGACATCATCGGCGCACAGGTGGCAAGAGACGATGACTACGTTTATTTCCACGTAGAGTGTAAAGAGAATATCACGTCCTATACCGATGCGCTGTGGATGACGCTTTATATCGACTCCGACCAGCAGAACCAAGGCTGGGAGACCTTTGAGTACGTAATCAATAAGTCCGCCGCGTCCGCCGACACCGTGGTTCTTGAAAAGTTCACGGGCAATGGCTATGAGACAACCAAGGTGGCTGACTGTGCCTATACCGTAGACGGCAGATACATGACCGTAAAAGTAGCTAAATCCGATCTTAGCCTTTCCGGTGACAATTACACCATCAACTTCTCCTGGACGGATAACGTTCACGACGAGGGAGACTATACTAAGTTCTCGGGCGACATCATGGATTTCTATATCTCGGGTGACGTAGCTCCCGGTGCTCGCTTTAAGTACAGCTATATCTCCACTACCGAGAACGCAGGCAAAGAGGTTGAAAGCGAAACCGAGGCAGGAACTCAGGCAGAGGCACCCACCGATGCTCCTGTTGAAAAGCCCACCGATGCTCCCGCGGCAAGCGAATCCGAAACCCAACCCGAAGCACGTGGTTGCGGCGCTTCGGTTACCCCTGCCGCTTTCGGTATGGTCACGGTCGTTATGGCGGCTTGCGGCCTTGCTAAAACCAACAAAAGAAAAAAGAAGGACGATTGATCGCCCTTCCAAAACAGCTTCGGGCTATCCCTTCAAGGGATAGCCCGATTTTTTACTTATCGCTTGATTCTTACAAGATGGTCAACGCCCTCCAAAATCGCATCGCAGAGGGTATTGATCTCGGCCTCCGTATTGCTCTCGCACAGGCTCACGCGGATCGTACAATCCGCCGCCGCAGGTGTCAGACCAAAGGCCAACAAAGAGGCGCTGGGGTGAGTCGCCCTCGCCGAGCAGGCTGAGCCACTGGACACACAGATCCCTTTTGCCGACAGAAAATTCAAAAACGTCTGTGACTTAATGTTCGGGAGCGTGATACTGAGCACGTGAGGCGCTCTTTGACCTGCAGGAAGATTGAGAGTCACATCCTCTTCGGACAAAACCTTTTCCAAATGGGTGCGAAGTGCCAGTATCTTGTCCATATTCTCCTGCTTATGGGCCATACCCAGGGCACAGGCGGCGCCGAAGCCCACGATACCCACAAGGTTTTCTGTGCCTGCGCGGAAACCGCTTTCCTGGCCGCCGCCGTACAAATGGGGCGCCAGTTGCTTGGCTTTATGGACGGCGGGGGACACGTACAACGCGCCCACACCTTTGGGGCCGTGGATCTTATGTCCGCTGACCGTCACAAGATCGGCCTTCAAGGAAGTGGGGGTAAAGGGGACCTTCAAAAAGCCCTGCACACAATCACAATGGGTGACTGTTTCGGGATGCTTGCGCTTAGCGGCAGCAAACACCTTCTCCACTTCAAACCGCGCCCCCGTTTCGTTATTGACCAGCATCATGGACACAAGAACGGTGGGAGTTTCCAAGGCCTTGATGGCGGCCTCGGTGTCCAGCACGCCGTTTCTCGTAGGAATGCGGATGATCTCAAAGCCCTCCTTCTCCAGCCGCTCCATGGCGGCGGCCACCGAGGGATGTTCGCAATCGGTGGTGATGATACGGTTACCGATGCGGCGAGGCTTGGCGTAGACACTTCCGAAAATCGCCTGGTTATTAGCCTCGGTACCCGACGCCGTAAAGATCAATTCAGAGGGACGGGTCAAACGTACACCGAGAGCGGCGGCTACCTGTCCGCGTGCCTTTTCCAGCAGGGTGTGGGCAGCCTGTCCCGCGCCGTGAAGGGATGAGGGGTTACCGTAGATCTCCATGGCCTCCGTCATGGAGGCCTTGGCCTCGGGGCAGAGCGCTGTGGTGGCGCTATTATCAAAATAGATCCATGCTTGATTCATAGGGTTCACTCTCCCAAGGAGCGGTAATGAAAGGCCTGCTCCATGGCCACCACGTCCTCAAGATGCGTGTTAAAGTGCTCTGGGGTGGCGGTATAGGTCATGTTGTAGATCATGCCGACAAAGCAGATCGTCTGGCGAACGTGGTACTGCACACCGCCCAAAGTATAGGTATACTCATAGGTCTTGGAGGCCTTGGCACCGCCGTCCATGGTGGTTTCGGTCTCGCTGATAAGCATGAAATTTTCCAGGGTGGCCGTATAATGATCTCTGCATTCATTCCAGTAAGTTTCCGCCGTGTAGGTTGCATCATTGCCCGAGTCATACCCCAGAACGCTGACGTTACAGCGGTCATCCTCGGAAACGTACACGAAGTTCTGACCTACGTTAGGCTCACGATGCCAAGACTCAGGCACGTAGAAGCGATACGCTACCTCGTTGTCGGAGACCAGCTTCATGCCCTCAGGGGGCTGTACGTCATCGGGGATTTTGCGCTTATCCTCCGCCTCGAAGGGGAAGGATTCAAAGGTGATCTCCTCCAGAATACCGTCAACGATCGTGAGGTAGGCTTCAAAGCTGTCGGCGGGCGCGGTATAGGTAAAGAGATAATAACGCCCCTCCACACGGGTCAATACCTGGCGAAAACGGAGATTCTGTCCCGCGACCGTGGCGATATAAGTTATATCCTTAGCACGATAGCCCGACATAGTGGTATCAAAGGTCTTCTCTTTTTTGAAATCCTTCATCTTGGCAAGCTCTGCCAGATGGCCCTCCAGATATTGCTCAAGCGGCGCCGCTTCTTTGGTCTCATCATGGACAAAGGCAACCTCCGTCATGGTAACCGAGATATTCCGAGCGGAATAGGCACCCGAGATACCACTTTCGGTGTTTACCGTCCATTGGGTGGGCACGAACAGGCGGAAATATTCGCCGCCACAAGTGGCGTACTGATAGCCGTCGGGCACCTCGGAGGTAGCGGCGCAGGAAGAAAAACCGCAGATAAGCAGGATAGCGGCGAGACATACGCACAGGACACGGGCGGACTTGTTTTTAACGTTCATTTTTTGCTCCTGAATTTGTTATCTTGATCATGATAGCATAAGATTGTCAACGGAAGATGAAGTTTTAGTGGTGAAGTGGGTAATTTACACGTTCAGCATCGCCTCGGCAGCGGCGAGGATACCCAGCTTACCGCTCTCGTAGGTAAGACCGCCTTGGAAGAAGACGGTATACGGGGGACGCATGGGGCCGTCGGCGGACAGCTCGATGGAGGATCCTTGGGTGAAGGCACCTGCCGCCATGATAACGGGATCACCGTAGCCCGGCATAGCCCAAGGCTCGGGGGTCACGTGGGAGTCCACAGGAGAAGCGGACTGAATACCGCGACAAAAAGCGCAGAGCAATTCTCCCTTGCCCGTGATGACCGACTGGATGATATCGTGGCGTTCCTCGTTCCAGCGAGGCTCTACGTTATAGCCCAGTGCTTCGAACATATAGGCGGCCAGATGGGCGGTCTTGAGGGCTTGGGCGGTGGTGTGGGGGGCGTAGAACAGACCCTTGTAGAAGCTCTTGTTGTGGTTGAAGGTGGCCCCCACCTCGCCGCCCACGCCCACGGAGGTGAGGCGGTAGGAGCAAAGCTCCACGGCGCGCTTGGTGCCTGCCAGGTAGCCGCCCGTCTCGGCCATGCCGCCGCCGGGGTTTTTGATAAGGGAACCGATGATGAGATCAGCCCCCACGGCAGTAGGCTCGATGGTCTCCACGAACTCGCCGTAGCAGTTGTCCACCACCACGTAGGTTTCGGGGGAATTGGCCTTGACGAACTTGACCATCTCTCCAATTTCGGCAACAGACAGGGTCTTGCGGTTGAGATAGCCCTTGGAGCGTTGGATAAAGACCATCTTGAGGCGGCTGCCGTAGGTGTTCATCTTGTCCTTCACGGTATCGAAATCGAATTGACCGTCGGGCTTCAGATCCACCACGCCGTAGTCGATGCCGAAATCTTTGAGAGAGCCGTTGCCCGCCTCTCCCGAGATACCGATGACCTCCTCCAAGGTGTCGTAGGGCTTGCCTGCCACGGACAGCATCACGTCACCGGGACGGAGGATGCCGAAAAGACCGATGCACAGGGCGTGGGTACCGCTGACGATCTGATGGCGCACGATGGCGGCCTCCGCCCCCATGACCTCCGCCCAGATCTCGTCCAGCACGTCACGGCCTCGGTCATCATAACCGTAGCCGCTGGTGCCGTCGAACATGGTCATGGCTACGCGGTGCTCGCGGAAGGCGTCCATGACCTTTTGGGTGTTCTCGAAGGACACACGGTCAATGTGGGCAAAGTGAGGGGCGAGGGCGATCTCGGCCTCGGCGGCAAGGGTGAGAATTTTATCTGAAAATTGCATGATGGTTGTGGTTTCCTTTTTTATGTAGTAGGGGTTGTTTTCAAATTTGGGGTTATCGGCGTGTTTTTTGGGCGGTCATCCTGAACGGAGAGCAAAGCCCGAAGTCGAAGGACTCAAAACATATTGGTAGCATTGACAAAACGAGTAGGAGATCCTTCGACTCCGCTCAGGACGACTGTTCTATAAGAGACCGCTAAATTCCAATTTACTTCTTTCTCTTCCGACAAAGATACTCGTCGATCTTCTCCTTGATATTGTCGGGGATCTCTCTGCGGATGGGGCAGAACACGGCGTTGGCCATGCGTTCGGAGAAGACAGTGATCAGAGCAATATCCGTCTCCATGTTCTCCACCTTGATGATCTCGGCGGTATCGTAGCTGTTGTGGATGGTGGCCGCCTCACGGGGGGAAACGCGGGCGAAGGAGATGGCGGGGATGCCCTTATCGGCAAAGGGGGTGGAGTCGCTGGAATAGACGTCCTGGTAGGGGTCGATCAGCGTCCCCAGCTCGCGGCCGAGGTAGCTGATATAGGAGACGGCGGCTTCCTCGGAGGTGCAGCAGGCAATGAGGTGGCCCATGGTACAGCCGATCATGTCCAGATTGATGCAGAGCTTGATCTGGGGGAGGGCGTCCTCGTGGTCAGCACAGTACGCCTTGGAGCCGAGAAGTCCCCGCTCCTCACTGCCGCACCAGACGAAACGCAGGGTGCGCTAGTGAACGTGGGTAGTGAAATACTCCGCCAGTGCGAGCAGTCCCACCGAGCCCGACATATTGTCGTAGGCTCCCTCGGAAAGGGAGGTGGAATCGTAGTGGGCGGTGAAGATCATCACCTCGTCGGACTCACCGGGGAGGTCGAGGATGACGCTCTGGGACTTGCCCACGTACTCGTCCTGCTTCAGGGTGATCTTGGCGGTCTTGGCGTTCCCCTTGATCAAAGCCACGGCGTCCTTGGCATTGATGTTGACACAAGGGATCTTCTCTACGCCCTCAGAGGCCATAGCGCGCAGTTCGCGGCGGTCGATGTTACGGTCAGCGTAGTTGACGCTTCCGTCGTAGGTGATGATGCCCACGGCACCATTCTCCAAAAGGTCGCGGTAACGCCAGTAGCCCAGGTAGCCGTCAAACATGACGATCTTGCCGCGGCAACCCTCCAGAGCGTACTTGTCCTTCCCTGTCAGATAGTAGAGGGGGGCCTCCACCTCATGGGAGCCCGCGTTGAGGTAGCCCTTACAGGGGATCTCCACGCCGTCCACGGTGAGGGTGTCGGAGTGCATGGTGGCCATCTGGACGTCGAACTCCTCGATGGTGGCGGTTGCGCCGAAGGTAGCGCACACGTCACGGATGTACTCGGCGGCCTTCAGCTCCTCAGGGGAGCCTCCGACGCGGATGTAGGCGGTGTCGGCAAAGATTTGTTGGATCAATTTCGCATCCATGCGAATGCCTCCCTTTTTTTCATATTTGCAAGTAAACTTCTTTGGGAGTCCAGAACCTTTCTTTCAAGAAAGGTTCTGGTCACCGAAGGCGTACTCCTTACTTTCTCAGCCAAGCTACGGTCAGGTCAACACAGGCCTCGGCGTCGTTGAGGTCGAGCATTTCCACGCCCGAGTGGATGTAGCGGGTGGGGATGGAGAGGGCGGCGGCACGGCAGCCTGCGCCCGTCATCTGCATGGAGGAGGTATCGGTACCGCCTGCCAGGAGGATCTCAAACTGGTGCTTGATGTCGTTCTCCTTGGCGACGGCGGCCAGCTCGTCCACCAGCTCGCGGTCACAGAGGACGGAAGAGTCCTTGATCTTGATGGCGGCACCGCCACCGACCGAGCAGGCCATGGGCTTGGAGCCGACAGCATCACCCGTGCCGGTCACGTCATAGGCCAGACCGATGTCGGGCATGATGCCAAAGGTTGCGGTCTTGGCGCCGCGAACGCCAACTTCCTCCTGTACGGAGAAGACGAAGTACACGTCATCGGCACAGGGGGCCTCCTTCAGCTTCTCGGCGATCTTGATCAGCACTGCACAACCGACACGGTCGTCCAGAGGTCTGCCGGCGATGCGGCGGCCAAGGAGACGGGTAAAGCCACCCTCCAGGGCGCAGTAGTCGCCGATCTTGACCTTCTTTTCAGCTTCCTTCTTGTCCTTGGCACCGATGTCAACGAGGAGCTTGTCCACCTTGATGTCAGCAGGGGCAACGCCGCCCTCCAGCACCATGATACCCTTGACACCGTTGCCGAAGGTGACGTTGGTATAGGCAGCGGCCACGGGGTTGATACCGCCGATGGGGGTCACGCGGACAAAGCCGTTGTCATCCACGTGGGTAACAAGGAAGCCGATCTCGTCCATGTGGGCGCAGAGCATGATCTTCTTAGCGTTCTCGGACGTACCCTTCTTGTAGGCGATGAGGTTGCCCATGGCATCAGACCAAACCTTGTCGGTGTGGGGAGCGATGAGAGGGAGAATCTTGTCGGAAATGGCTTTTTCATAGCCCGAAATGGCGCGGGGCGCGGTAAGAGCTTTCATTAAGTTCAGCATGGTTTTGTTACCTTTCGTTTTAGATTATTTATGGTGGGGGGATAAATTGTTGTTTGAAGGGGTATGGATGTCCGTGGTAAGGCTCCCTCCGGGAGGGAGCTGCCGCCCAGCGAAGGCGGCGGGCGGCTGAGGGAGAATGCGCAAACAAAAGGTTAAATCTCTTTGCCTGACAACGATTTATCCTTTGTTAACGCGTGCTCCCCCACCCGACTTCGTCGGGAGCCCCCTCCCGGAGGGGGCCTCATTCAAAGCGTCCCCCATAAACAACAATTTACAGGTGTGGTCTCAGTTCAATTTCCACTCACGGAGCATGGCGATTACAAGGTCACGGTATGCCTCGTAGTCCTCGAAGGTGCTGACGTTAGAGGCGGAGTGGATATAGCGAGTAGGCAAGGACAGACCCAGCACGCGGACACCCGTGAGGCTCCGCTGGATCACACGGGCGTCGTTAGCACCCGAAGCATACTGCTTGATCTGGCACTTGATCTCCTTGTCCTCGCCCGTCTGCAGAGCGTAACGGACGAAGGCCTGGTCATAGATGGTACCGCCGTCCACCAAAGAGAGGACACCGCCGCCACCCAAGGCAGAAACGCGAGCAGAGCCGCTGACGCCGGGCAGGTCGTTGATGGCCGTGGCTTCCATAATGATCGCGTAGTCAGGCGCTATGGTATTGGCGGCTACGACCGCGCCGGAAATACCGATCTCCTCACAACGGGTAAAGGCAAAATACACGTCGAAGGGCAGGTCAAAGGCCCCCTCGTGGAGATAGCGCATGGTCTCAATGAGGGCGGCACAGCCGCAACGGTCATCCAGCGCCTTGCCCTTCATATACTTCCCTTCTTCACCATAGGTAACGAAATCCGAGGTGAAGGTAGCGCAGTCGCCTACTGAGACCTTGGTCTCGGCGTCTGCCTTATCCATAGCACCGATGTCGATATACAGCTTATCCGCAGGAGTGATCTTGCTCCGTTCCTCGGCGGTCTGCATATGGATGGCCTTGGAGGCGATCACGCCCTGAATGACTTCGTCATCCTTACCGTAAATAGTCACGCCACGGCCACACAGTACGCGCGGGTCAATACCGCCCAACGTACCGAACTTCAGATAACCCTCGTCGGTGATCTGGCGGATCATGAAGCCCACCTCGTCCATATGGGCGGAGAGCATGAGTCTTTGGGGCTTCTCGGGGTTATAATCCAGGCCGCGGCCGCAGACCTTGGCGATGAGATTGCCCACTCTGTCCTCGCAATAGCCGTCGCAATCTCCTTCGATCTGTTCAATGATCAGTTCGCGAACCACATCCTCGCGGCCCGTGGGACCAAAGGCGAGAGACAGGTGTCTGATCAATTCAATACCATTGTATTTCATCTTGTATACACCTCCGCGATCTCATTTGATGTAACGAATGCCTTGGTCAGGTTACCCAGAGCTTCAGCATCCTTGAGGCTGATGACCTCAGCAGCCGAGTGCATACTCTTGAGAGGCAGACTGCACAGCACCGAGGGGATACCATCGATGCTCATGCCCAGCACGTTGGCGTTGGTGCCTGTACTGCCGGGGCAAGCTTGTACCGTGTAGGGGATCTCGCCCTTGTCGCAAAGATCCTTGACCATAAAGGTCAGCTTGCGGTCTGTGGCGGCGGCAACCTCCACCACGACACCGCTGTCAAAGGGAGAGAGATTTCTCTCCTTGACCTCGGGGACGGCCGCGTGGGTCACGTCCATAATAAGCGCATAATCGGGACTCACACCGAAGGCCGCTGTGGCGGCACCGCGACAACCTACTTCCTCCTCGGCGGAGAACAGGAAGTAAACGTCGCCTGCCAGTTCGCTTGTGGGAATATCGGCCAAGGCCCAAACGGCGCAAGCACCGCAAGCCTTGTCATCAAAGGCCTTGCCGTAGATACGGCCGTTCATCAACTCGCCGTAAACGGGCTTGAAGCCCACGGGGGTGCCCAGGGGAACGATTTCCTCCAAAGCTTCCTTGGTATAGCCCGTGTCAATGCAGAGCTGATCCATGGTAGAAAGCTTGTCCGACTCACCGGGCTTTCTGAAATGGGGAGGTGTCGAGGTAAAGACACCGTAGACAGGCTCCTTACCGTAAATGATGACCTCACCTGCCTGAAGGATGCGGGTGTCCACGCCGCCCACGTTGGTGACGGTGACAAAGCCGCCTGCCTTGATGCCCGTGACCATCATACCGATCTCATCAAAGTGAGTGTCAATGAGGATCTTGGGCGCGTTCTCACGGCCGCATTTCTTGATGAACAGGTGATTGCCCATGGGGTCGACGAGATGCTCGTCGAACACCGAGCCCATAATGGCATCCAACTCAGCAGATGCCGCCTTTTCGTTGCCGCTGACCGACATCAGACCGCACAGCGACATAATGGTTTCTTTTAAATTCATGTATTCGATCCTTTCTCCAAGACCGCGCCTTGGGGTGATGATTTTATGTGATTATACGCCTTCGGGGGCTTTGAATTTCATAGTAAGGGAAATTCTCTTTTTCTTTACGTCCACAGAGAGCACCTTGACCTTCACCACGTCGCCGTAGGACACGGCCTCGGAGGGGTGCTTGATGAACTTGTTGGAAAGCTGGGAGATGTGTACCAGGCCGTCCTGATGAACACCGATGTCCACGAAAGCACCGAAGTCGGTGACGTTGCGAACTGTACCCGTCAAAATCATTTCGGGCTTCAGGTCCTCCAGGGACATGACGTCCTCGCGGAGAACGGGAGCGTCGAAGCCGTCACGGATATCACGGCCGGGCTTTTCCAGCTCGGAAATGATATCCAAGAGGGTGGGCTCGCCGATGCCAAGGGTATCGGCGGTCTGCTTGACACCCGCCTTGACCACCTTAGACTTGAGGAAGGAAAGCTTTCCTGCCCTAAGATCGTCCTCGGTGTAATCGAACATCTTGAGCAGCTCCTTGGCGGCGGCGTAGGACTCGGGATGAACGCCCGTGTTGTCAAGGATCTCCTTGCCTCCGGGGATGCGGAGGAAGCCCGCGCATTGCTCAAAGGCCTTGGCACCGATGCGGGGCACCTTGGTAATCTGAGCGCGGGTGGCAAATTCACCGTTCTCCTCGCGGTACTTGACAATGTTCTTAGCCGCGGTGATGTTGATGCCCGCAATATAGGCCAGCAAAGAATAGGAGGCGGTATTCACGTCAACGCCCACGGCGTTCACGCAGGATTCCACCACACCCCCCAAGGCTTCGTCCAAACGGGCTTGCTTCATATCGTGCTGGTACTGTCCCACGCCGATGCCCTTAGGGTCGATCTTCACCAGCTCTGCCAGGGGATCCTGGAGGCGACGGGCGATGGACACGGCCGAGCGCTGCATGACGTCGAAATCGGGGAATTCCTCGGTGGCCAGCTTGGAGGCGGAATAGATCGAAGCGCCTGCCTCACTAACGATGATATATTTACAATCGGTGTCGATCTGACGGAGGCAATCCGCCACGAACACCTCACTCTCACGGGAGGCGGTGCCATTACCGATGGCCACCACATCCACCTTGTAGCTGCGGACGAGACGCTTGACCGTCATGGCGGCCTGCTCCACGCGGTTCTTCATGGTAGGATAGATCACGGCGGTGTCCAGCACCTTACCCGTGCGGTCTACCACCGCCAGCTTACAGCCGTGGGCATAGCCGGGGTCAAAGCCCAGCACCACCTTGCCCTTGAGGGGAGGCTGCATGAGCAGGTGAGAGAGGTTGTCCGAGAAGACTTTGATGGCGCCCTCGCAGGCGTTGTCAAAGAGGTCGTTTCTGATCTCTCGCTCGATGGAGGGCGCGATCAATCTTTCATAGCTGTCCGCCACCGCTGCGCTGACGTACTTCATGGCGGGAGAGGTGGTGGAGGTGATGACACAGTTAAAGAGAAAGTTCAGCGCCACATCCTCGGGGACGGTGAGGGAGACCTTCAAAAATTCCTCTTTCTCGCCGCGGTTGATGGCCAGAATTCTGTGGCCGGGGAGCTTTTTGACGGGCTCGGCAAACTCGTAGTACATACTATAGACCGAATCCTCCTCCTTGGCGGCCTTGGTGTTCAGGACACCGTACTCAAAGGTGAGGTGTCGGAGCTTCTTTCTGTATTCGGCGTTGTCCGACACGTCCTCGGCGATGATGTCCATAGCGCCTTGCAAAGCTTCTTCAGCGGTATTCACACCCAGTTCTTCGTTGATATAGGCCTCGGCCTGTACCTCCAAGGTAGGCTCATACGTGGCTTCCTGGGCCATGATGATGACGGCCAGCGGCTCCAGCCCACGTTCACGCGCCACAGAAGCACGGGTCTTGCGCTTGGGACGGTAGGGACGGTAAATGTCGTCGATCTCGGTAACGGTCTTGGCATTGTCAATGGCACGGATCAGCTCCTCGGTGAGCTTGCCCTGGGCGTCGATAAGGTTTTTGACCTCCTCGCGGCGTTTTTCCAGGTTGCGGAGGGCGTTGAGGCGCTCGTCCAGGGTACGGAGGATGGCGTCATCCAAGCTGCCTGTGACCTCCTTGCGGTAACGGGCGATAAAGGGGATAGTGTTGCCCTCGTCGATGAAGGCGACGGTCTTTTCCACCTGATCTGTCGTCAGGTTCAGTTCTTGTGCAAGTGTTTCGAAAATGGTCATGTGTTGTGGTTCTCCGTTTGAGGTGATTTTCATATGGCTCCCCCCTCTGGGGGAGCTCCCGCGAAGCGGGTGAGAGGGCTTGCTGCTTTGCGTTAAATGACCCTCTCCGTCACGCTGAAAGCGTGCCACCTCTCCCATAGGGAGAGGCTTATATTAGTTAACCCACACCATCTCACCGTCTCCTGCGGCGAGGGTGATCTTGTACTGTCCGTCGGCGGGGGTCATATCCGTCCAGAGGCCGCTCTTCTTGTCGTATTTTCTGACCCGCTTGCCATCGGTCACCGTAAAGGTCACGGGCAGGGGCAGCTCATAGTCCTTATTGGCCAGCACCATGTAGCCACCCTCAAAGAAGCCGACGGTCATGTTTTCAGCGTTCATGGCAGTGATATCGCCGTAAGCGCCGGGCCAGTAGGTGACTTTACGATCGGGCACCTTGCCGAAGTGGTAGACGGCCAGGCTCTGACGGTCAAGCAGGATATTACCCATGGGGAGCAGCTCACGGTTGATCTCCTTGATCATGTCATAATGGGCGGTGCGCTCACCCTCCTTGGTGATCATGGCGTTCTGCCAATGCCAAAAGTCCTCGCCCTCGTCTCTGTCCACACCGGGGCACCAGTAGGTGAAGTAGGACAGTCGCTTGGTGCCGTAGGCCAGAGACTGGAACACCTCCCAGCGGATCTCGGCGTCGGTGAGATTGCGATAAGGGCCATGCTCCACCACCAGAATGATGATCATGAATGGGACGTCATGGGCAAGACAGCAAGCGCGCACGTCCTCGATGTTATCAAAGAAGCCCGCACGCTCGATCTTAGAGAAGGCCGCTTCGTAGATCTGATTCTGACGCTCGTCTCCCAGATCCTTCTTCTCCATGGGCTCACCCTTGCAGAAGTGGTAGTGGTCGTAGCTCAGGATCTCGGGTTTGACATCCTTAATAAACTGATCCACGTGGTCGTAGTAGGAAGGGTTGCCCAGCATCTCAAGGGAGGCGTAGTTTGGGAACAGGTTATAGTAGGCCTCGTGGGCGGGGTCAAGCTCGGAAAGGATCTCGCGGATCTCGGCAAGCTTTCCGAACGCGCCGCTGTTGGGCTCGTCCACGATGTGGTAGCCGTGGAGGGCGGGATAGCCTGCGTAGTCGCGCACCACTTCTTTCAAAAGCTCGTACCGCTCCTCGCGGGTCTGCGCCTGATGCACCGCCTTGTCGATGCGTCTGTCCATGATATTGACCCGCATCCCCAGCTTCTCCGAGGCCGCCAGCATCTCGCAGTTGGTATCAAAGCCGTAATCGTAGGCACTCATAAGATTGATGCCCGCGTCCAGCATCTCTTGGATGCGCTCCACAGCCAAAGTCCCGTCGGCGTGACGGATAAACTTGTGGGGAATGCCGCACCAGTTGGTGATCATAAATTTCTTCATATCTGCCATGGTGATGTCTCCTTTGTATGTTTTTGGGAGTACGCAAGGGGGAACCTTCTGATAGAAGGTTCCCCCTTGACCCCCTCCAAGAACTTTCAAAAAATAGATTGTGTGAGAAAAGGAATCGAACAGCTCCCTGTCTCCCCTCACCCCCATGGGGCCCCTGCCCCATTCGTGAATCAAGAGCGTGGGGGTACGCCAAGGGGGAACTTTTGCGAAAAGTTCCACTTGAACCCTTCAAAAACTTTCAAAAAAACGATTTCGTAGGGGCGGATTCCATATCCGCCCGTTGATGGGCATACGCTTCTATCTTGTATCTCTCCCTTACTTCCCCGCATCCTCCAGCATCCCGATCTCCTCCTCCGTCAGCATCCGCCACGCCCCTGCCGCCAGCGCGGGATCAAGGGTAAGAGGGCCAAAGGTGACCCGCTTGAGGCGGGTAATCTGGTTGTGCTGCGCCTCCATCATGAGCTTGATCTGATGGTACTTCCCTTCGTGGAGGGTGATCTTCCCCGACCGTCCACGTTCATCGGGCTGGGGCGGGTCAAGCACCACCTTGCAGGGGGCTGTCACGTAGCCGCCGATGTCCACGCCGCTCTCCAAAGCCATCACGTCCTCGTCGGAAAGAGGGAATTTCACCGAAAACTCATAGGTCTTGTCCACGTGTCGTGCAGGGGACAAGAGGCGGTGGGAGAGCTGGCCGTTGTTGGTTAAAATCATGAGCCCCGTGGTGTGCTTGTCAAGACGACCGCAGGGGAACAGGGCGGGACGGACGCGGGTGATCTCCTCGGGGAGCAAATCCAGCACCGTCTGTTCCCTGCCGTCCTCGGTGGCGCTGACCACCCCGTCGGGTTTGTGCATCATGACATAGGTATACTGCCGATAAGTGACCACCTCCCCGCGGAAGATGATCTCGTCGGTATCGGGATCCACGTTCATATCTGCTTTCTTGGCGGGAATGCCGTTGACCAGCACCGTGCCGCCCCTCACAGCCTTGCTCGCGTCGCTCCGCGAGGCCTTGCCTGTGAGGCTTAAAAATTTATCTAAACGCATATGATTTCTCCTATAGTTATCCGTTTACTATTTTACCACAAAAACGGTAAAAAGTAAAGAGGATTTTGGATATTTAAAAAGAAATATATAATTTATATAGGAAAGATAAACAACAATTTATTCGCTTGACAATCCCCCTGCCTTATGCTATAATGGATTGTAGAAAATTGCAACGCAGGAGGCTACCATGCTGAAAGTAGAAAGATCCGCCGTGATGAATATTGATAACGCCATCCGTGGCGCGCGCAACCCCATGAACAGTTGGGACAAGTCCGACAGCTATTACGACGAAAAGGGTACCTTTGTGGTAGGGCCTACCGACCTGGATCTGGGTCACCGTCTGGCCTCCGCAGGCTCTGACCACAGAAAATTCCTTCGTCAGATCTTCGTGTCTGTGGACATCACCGCCCCCCTCTACTGGTGGAAGGAATTCGACACCTACAAAGTAGGTACGGTGGCCAACTCCACCTCCACCATGCACAAGATCCACGCCAAGGCCTTTGAGCGTGACGATTTTTCCCACGACCGTATGGACGAGGGCGGCCTCGCGCTCCTGGATACCACCATTGCCTATCTGGAAGCCGAGCGTCAGAAATTTTTGGAGGACAAGACCAACCGCCAACCCTGGCACAACATGATCCAGTCCCTCCCCTCCTCCTATAATCAGATGCGCACCGTCACCCTCAACTACGAGAACCTCATCAACGTCTACTACGCCCGCCGCCACCACAAGCTGGCTGAGTGGCACACGCTGTGTGATTGGATCCTTTCTTTGCCCTGCGCCAAGGAATGGATCTGTGTCAAAGAGTAAGATGATACTGTAGGGGAGGCGTTTCGCCTCCCGTCAAAGCCACCGATAAGCGGGAGGGGAGACCCCTCCCCTACAATATAAAGTTTCGGAAGGACTCCCCTATGAAATCTATCAGAAGCATATATAAGATCGGCATTGGCCCCTCCAGCTCCCACACCATGGGCCCCGCCTTTGCCGCAAAGAACATGAAAAAGGCTTACCCCGAGGCCACCCGCTTTGAGGTCATCCTTTACGGCTCTCTATCCAAGACGGGCGAGGGTCACGGCACCGACCGCGCCGTGGCTGACGCGCTCTCCCCCATTCCCGCACACATTATTTTTGACACCGAGGATCGTCCCTTGGCCCACCCCAACACCATTGAGCTGATCGCTTACGGTATTGAGGGAGAGTTGGGTCGCAAGACTTACCTTTCTGTAGGCGGCGGCGAGATCCGCGAGGTAGGTGTGCCCAAGGCGGTGGCAGAGGACATTTACGTTGAAAACAGCTTTACCGAGATCGCTGAGATCTGCCGTTCCCGCAACATCAGGCTTTCGGACTACGTTTTCGAGCATGAGGACGAGGAATTTCCTCATTTCCTTTCTAAGGTTTGGGATACCATGTGCGCCGCCATCCGTGAGGGTCTGATCCACACGGGAACCTTGCCCGGAGGCTTGGAGGTGGAGCGCAAGGCGCAAAAGCTGTTTAATCAACGGCACATTGACGAAAGCCCTCAGACCCGAGAAAACCGCATGGTCTGTGCTTACGCCTTTGCCGTCAGCGAGCAGAACGCCGACTGCGGCAAGATCGTCACCGCCCCCACCTGCGGCTCCTGCGGCGTGGTCCCTGCGGTGCTGAAGTATATGCAGGATAAAAACGCCTTTTCGGATAAAGCCGTCATCCGCGCTTTGGCGGTGGCGGGACTCATCGGCAACATCGTTGCCACCAATGCCTCGGTCAGCGGCGCGGAGTGCGGCTGTCAAGCCGAGATCGGTACTGCCTGCTCCATGGCCGCCGCAGGCCTTTGCGAGCTGTTTGAAATGGGCATTGATCAGATCGAGTACGCCGCCGAAATGTCCCTTGAGCATCACTTGGGACTGACCTGCGACCCTGTTTGCGGCCTGGTGCAGATCCCCTGCATTGAGCGCAACGCCGTGGCCGCCATGCGTGCCATCAACGCCCTGTCTTTGGCCAACTTCCTGTCGGGGAGCCGTAAGATCTCCTTCGACCTGGTGGTGGAGACCATGTACCGCACGGGCAAGGATATGTCAGCCTTGTACCGCGAGACCTCCGAGGGCGGACTTGCACAGCTCTATCGGCATCCCGAGGAGGCATAAAAAAGGAATGTCATATTTTTTCTGAATTTCTGTAAGATTTTCGGATTTTGGGGCGTCTTATATAGTGAACCCTTCTAAAAAGGGAAAACAACGTACCTAAAGTAGGAGAATCAACTTATGAAAAAGATTGCTGTAGCACTTGCCGTTCTTTTGTTGTTTTCATCATTAGTGACTTCATGCGCCCCTAAATCCGTTTCATATGATCTGGTATACGGCACCGATGAAATTGCCTCCATTGCCATCTATTATTTTGAGGAAAGTCTGAACGGTAAAATTGATGATTCATATGAGCCGCTTGTCGTTTTAGATGAATCCCGGTATGAAGAAATGATCCAAGATATCACGGGTTTGCCCTTTACGGATGTTTCTTTCCCGGTCGGTTTGATTTTTTCTCCGAAATTTTCTTGCTATGGATATGTGGTTTTGATTACGTATGAAGATACTTCATATCAGCAGATCAGTTCTCAGGGCATTCAATGGTACGGAGACGGTGAAGGGAACGATAATTGCACTCACTACGACTGTGATGACGAGATATGGCTTGCTATGATTGAAAAGTATTTGCCGGTTTCTGAATAATATTTTGAAAGGAGCTTACCATGCGTCTTGTCAATGAAACCACCTTGACCTACGACGGCCTCATGGAGTTTAACCGTCAGCACCAGCGAAAGCTGCTCTTGATTCTGACCATACTTCTTTGCTTAGCTGCAGGGCTTATGCTCGTTTCCGTCATCTTAAGCCTTGTTCTGTCCGCGTCAGGCATCAGTGAGCCTCCCGAGCCTTCGACCATCGTCGCGGCTATCGCCGGGCTCGCCGTTGCGCTGTTCTATGTCCTTTTTCCCATCATCCGCCGCCGCAAGGTCTGCCGTAAGCAAGCGGATCTGCACGTTTCCAACACCTATATTTTCACCCCCGAGGGTTTTGAAGAAATATCCTATTCCAACACCGCCAACGGACACAACGTATATAAGTACGACGTCATCATCAAAGTCAAAGAATCCGCAGGCTTTTTCTACCTCTACATCAATGCCAACGCCGCCTTTATTGTGGACAAGCGGGGCTTTACCGAGGGAAGTGAATATGATTTCCGTATACTTCTGCGTTCCGTGATCGACAGCAAAAAGCTTCATATCTCAAAGATGACCGGACATTAAAAAAACAGGTGACCGCCAATAAGGTAGGTCACCTGTTTTTTCATTTATCAGCGGGCTCGATCCCCACGTACCCCGAGCCCTCTACGATGGCTTGTCCCTCCTCGGTCAGCATCCAATCCACGAAGGCCTGTACGTTGGGGTTTGTTTCCCCCTTGCGAGTGACGGCGTACAGTTCATTGATGATGGGGTAAGAACCGTTTTTGATGTTCTCGGTGCTTGGGTAGACCCCGTCCAAAGCCAAAAGCTTCACGCCTCCCTCGGGGGAGTCCTGCCCCACCATGCCCTCCACATAAAAGCGGAAGGAAAAGCCGATGGAACGACCCATGAAGGTGAAATAATCAGTCTTCACAGGGGTATCCCCCATGAAATTCAGCAGAGCGGACTGGCTGCCACTCCCCGCGTTGCGTTGCAGGACGGCGATGTGGGTGTTGTCACCTCCCACCTGCGACCAGTTGCGAAAGTCCCCGGCGTAGATGCCTCGAAGCTGATCGGTGGTGAGGCTATCCACGGGGTTGTCCTTGTTGACGAAGAACACGAACGCTTCCCGTCCGATGGGGGTAAAGACCAGCTCCACGCCGTTCTCCTTGGCGTAGGCCAATTGTTCCTCCGAAGGAGCCACGCAAATGGCGATATCCACGGTGCCGTCCACAATGGCCTTGTAGGCACCGCGAGTGTTGGAATATTGAAGCGCGCTGTCGGGGGTGAAGTTTTCACCGTCAAAGTGTACGCTATCGGCGGGGTAGACGGCATTCACAAATCCTGAAAACACGGGATAGAGCGCCGCCGCACCGTCGATGACGGGGAGGTCCTCGGTGAGCTTCAGGGAGCCGTCGAGCTTGACGATCTTGGAGTCCTCCTCAAAGGGCAGGTAGGCCCCCAGCTCCACCGACTTGGCCTGCATCCCCTCGCTGGTAGCGGGGAGACAGCGGCGGGTGAAGATAAAAAACACGATGAGGTTCAGGACTACGAAAAATAGCACCAGCGTGCCGAGGGAGAGAAGCTGACCCGTGAGCTTGCGGCGGTCAAGGGGGGCTTTTGCGGTAGTCTTGGCCATATCAGTGCCCCTCCTTCGCCACGTAGGTGATGATAGAGACGTTACTGTGGAGGTAAGCGGTATAAACCACCAAAGCCGTGGTGGTCAACATACCCAGGGCAAGGATGATAGCAACCAGCTTGCGGTAGAGCTTATCAGTCATGGTATAACTTCTCCTTTCACGTCACATATGGCTGATCGCGTAGGCAAAGAAGGCGACCAGCAGGGCGATGATGACGGCAAGAAAGATCAGAAGGATGACCGAGGTCTTCAGGCGGTGCTTCAGCGCGGGCAGGTCATCGTCCCCCCGCTTCTTGGCGCGGAGGTAGAGGACGAGGGAGAGGATAAACCAGGCCAGAACAGCGGCGGGGATGGTGACAAAAGCCCCAAACACAAGACCGGTCGTAAGGTCAACAGTTATGGCCCATAAAAGCGTGAGTGCGGCAAAAACGCCGATGGTCACAGCGAAGAAGATCGAAGTAGAGAAACGAATGACGTAGTGGCGATCCATAATAAAACTCCTTTCGGTTCGTGACTCCATTATATCATACTTTCCCGCCTTTGGCGAAAAAGTGGGATACTCGGTTCCATTTTGGGATGATCGGTTGCTTTCGCCTCCATTTTATCACCCCTCGGGAGGGCTGTCAAGGGCACGGAGTGATTCTTCACAATTCTTCATACTCCCCGCGCGAAAAAGCAGGATGCCTCCCGCCTGTATGGCAAAGACACCCTGCTTGGGTATGATGGTGAGACTTAGCCCGCGTAGGACTGAGCCTCCTCCTTGGTGTTGAAGAAGGCGATGTACTCGATATCGAAGTACTCCTCGCCGCCGTCGGCGGTGGCGAGCTTGCCGTCGTTGCCGGTGTAGTCAAAGAAGTTGTAGACCACCGAATCAATGGCCGCGCCGCCCGTCACGTCGGTGTCGGGGGTGCCCTCGGAGCCGGCCTTATTCTTTCTCATGTCCAGGATCAGGACGTTCCAGGAGCCGTCGGTGGCGTAGAAGAACCAGTTATCGCTGTCGCGGCGGTTGCCGTTGAACTCGGCGGTGCCGTTGAGCAGGAAGGTGCCCCAGAAGTTGGAGCCGTAGCTGCCGCAGTTGGTACGGTACTTGATAACGATGATATCGCTGAAGCTCTCGCCCTCGGCGACGAGGGTGATGGCGGGATTGGTGGCGGTGTCGGTGGTGCCCGTCAGGAAATGAGCGTAGTCACCCTCCAGGGTCACGGTAGCGTTGGTGGCGATCATGGAAGCCAGATCCTCTGCGGTGTAGATCACCTTGGGCTCCACGGGATCAGCGGGCGCGTCGGGGGGGGCTTCGGTGGGTTCCTCGGTAGGAGCCTCGGTGGGCGCTTCGGTAGGAGCCTCGGTGGGCGCCTCGGTGGGAGCCTCGGTAGGTGCCTCGGTGGGAGCCTCGGTAGGTGCCTCGGTGGGCGCTTCGGTAGGCGCCTCGGTGGGTGCTTCAGTAGGTGCGCCGGTAGAGACCTCAGGGGTGGTCTCGGCGGGCTTGTCGCCCTGGGTGCAGGCAACGGCAGTCAGGGTGACGGCCAGCAGGAGCAGAGCGCAGATCAAGAGTTTTTTCATGGTTGGAACTTCCTTTCATATGATAAAAAATTGTGACAAAAACAGTGTGTCCGCGGCGGGGGAGGCAAATGCTCTCGCGGATGCTTGGAGGGAGCATAGGTAGGACAAGCCTTCAGGTCATATATCCCTCCCAGGCTTGCTTCTCCTCCTCCAATCGTTGCCGTTCCTCGCGGCGGTGGTTGATGATGCGGCCGACGAGCGTATAAATACCAAAGATGGCGTACAGGAGCAGGAGGACACCGCCAAAGGCGTAATGGACGAGAACGACGGGACCGCTGACAAGGTCGGCCAGGATCAAGGGGATAACAACGACCGTAACAAGGCCCGCTATGGCGGCGATCAAAAACACGAGGTGGCAGCCCTTGGCAAAGGGGGTATCACAAAGGTTCTCCCCCGCCCTGCGGCGAACGTGGAGGGTCAGCTCCCACAGGAGGGTGATCAGGGAGAGGTAGACCGTGCCGAGCATTTGCTCCACCAGAACCAGGTAAAACCAAAAAGCATTGAGATCCCAGCCCGCTGTAACTGCCGACACAAGCAGGATCGCGACCAGTCCAAGGACGCTGAATAAGACGGTCAGGGTGCGGAGGGCTGTGCAGAGATTCCTGCCCTTTTCTTTGTTCGGTTGGGTACGCACGTCGGTCATAGCAAAGGCTCCTTTCTCATGATGGTATGATCAGTATAGCACATCCGACGCGGATTGTCAAGACGGCAGCGGACTTATTCATCTTTCTTTATAAAAATACGGAGCCGTATCCGAGGATATGACTCCGTATGATTTTGATTACATAGACCCCACGGTTCTGGGGTACATCAGCACGTCGCGGATATTCTGCACGCCCGTGATATACATGAGCATACGCTCAAAGCCCAGGCCGAAGCCGCTGTGAGGAACAGAGCCATACTTACGGGTATCCAGATACTCGGTGTAGGACTCCAGAGGCATATTGCGGGCGGTCATGGCGGCCACCAGCTTGTTGTAGTCGGCCTCACGCTCGGAGCAGCCGATGATCTCGCCGATGCCGGGGACAAGCAGGTCGGTGGCGGCCACGGTCTTGCCGTCGGGGTTCTGCTTCATGTAGAAGGACTTAATGGCGGCAGGATAGTTGACCACGAAGACGGGACGGCCGAAGTGCTCGTCCACCAGATACTTTTCATGCTCGGTCTGGAGATCGCAGCCCCACTCCACGGGGTACTTGAACTCCTTGCCCGATGCCTTGAGGATCTCGATAGCGTCTGTGTAGTCCAGCTTAACGAAGTCGTTTGCCAGCATCTTTTGGAGCTTCTCGATGACGCCCTTCTCTACCCACTGATTGAAGAATTCCATCTCCTCGGGGCAGTGATCCATCACGTCTTTGACGATATACTTGATGAAGTCCTCGGCGATCTCGATGATGTCATGGATGTCGCAGAAGCAGACCTCGGGCTCCACGTGCCAAAACTCAGCCACGTGACGGGTAGTGTTGGAGTTCTCTGCACGGAAGGTAGGACCGAAGGTATAGATACGGCCCAGACCCATGGCGGCCATCTCGCCCTCCAACTGGGCTGAAACGGTCAGACCTGCCTTACGGCCGAAGAAGTCGTTGGCATAATATTCAGCCTCGCTCTCAGCGGTGGCGTTCCAAGGCTGGGTGGTGACACGGAACATCTCACCCGCACCCTCACAGTCGGAGCCCGTGATGATGGGAGGATGGACGTAGCGGTATCCGTTGGATTGGAAATACTGATGGATAGACTGCGCAAGCTGGCTACGGACGGCAAAGACCGCCTCAAAGTAGCGGGCACGGCCGCGCAGATGGGGGATGGTGCGCAGATACTCAAGGGTATGGCGCTTCTTCTGCAGGGGATAGTCGGTGGGGCAGGTGCCGAGAACCGTCAAGGTCTCCACCTGAAGCTCCACGATATTGCGCTCGGAGGCGACGAGAATACCCGTGGCGGTCAGGGATGCGCCCACAGCCATGGCGTCCTTGAAAGACTCCTCGGTCAGCTTGTCCTTATCGATGACAAGCTGGAGGCTTCTGAAGCAGGTGCCGTCGTTGACCTCAAGGAAGGAGACGTTTTTGGAGTCGCGGGCGGTACGAACCCAACCGCAGATGACCACAGAGGTGTCCACAAACTTGTCGGCTTCGGCAAAAAGCACTTTGATATCGGTGTGTTTCATGGTTATATCAATCCTTTACAATAGAATCAAGACAATAGAGTTATTATAGCACAGTTTTTTGGATTATGCAAGGGGTTTTGGGAAACATCTTGCATTTACCTTCTTTTTTTCCACAACCATCGGATCCCCACCATCACCGTGGTCACCAGGAGTCCCCCGACACCAAGGGTCAGGAGATAGGACACAAAGAACACGGGATAGGGACAGGTCTTCTGGATGGTGCTGAGCACGGGGATCAAGCATCTACCTAAACGCCCGGTGTAGAACATATTGAAGTCATACCCCGCCGCAAAACCAAAGGCGTAGGAGGCTTCGTTGAGGGCGAGAGCGATAAAGTTCAAGGGGACGTAGACCAAAGCGGCGTAGCCTGCGGTCTTCCACTCAGCCTTGACCGCCCCCGACAGCCATAGATAGAGGCCGAACAGGAGCATGGCACCGTGCCAGACCATGGTGTGAACGTCCAAAAAGATGATCTCGGAAAAGACGGAGCGGGCAGGATAGAACAAGACCGACGCTCCCGCCACGGGGGAATAGGTGGCCAGGAAGCACAAAAGGGCTTGTCTCACCTTGCCCTTAGGCAAGAAGGTGGCGATCAACGCCACGTAAATGGGGACGGAGCAAAACTGAAAAGGAAATCTTTCCCAGTTGTAAGCCCACCCATTTGAAGGATCATAACTGCATACGATCTGCTTGCCGACCTCCAGAAGCAGGAGTCCAAAGGCGAAGACAGCAAGGATGGTATGTACCGCCTTGTCGGATCTGGGCAAGCGTTTGCGGAAGAGCATCATGAGGATGAACAGCCCCAGCGTCAGCCCCAGGGCTGTCAGATGAAAAGCTCCAAAGGGCTTTGGCGGAGATGGGAGGCGAGGGGTAGCCTCCATGATACGTTCAAGCCATGTGACAGCGGGCATATCCTCGCCTCCTTTCGTAGAAATTTATTCTTCCCTCTTCTTCATCAGCACAAAACCCGCCAGCACGGCCAAGATCAGGGTGGATGCCGCCATCAAGCTTGAGCAACCGCCCTTCTTGGCGGGGTCGTCGGTTTCGGCCTGAGTTTCGTCAGCCAAGGTGGTCTCCCCAGCGGGCGCATCGGTGTCGATCACGGGTGCATCTGTCAGCGGCTCGGTGGGCGCTTCTGTCTCGGGTTCCTTGGCGTTGATATTTACATAGGACAGATCAAAGACGGTCGCATTGTGGTCAGAGGCGTAGATACCTGCTTCGATCTCGCCCATATCTCTGTGGGCGCTGTTGACCATGACGCTGTCCTTGGAAATGATGCAATGGTCGATGGCAGGGCGGGTCTGGAGATCGGTGCTCTCGCCCCATTTGTTCATGGTGGAGTAAATGCTCATGTTTGCAACAGAGTCAGTGCGGTAGCGAGCATCGGCATAGCCGTTCAAATGGAGGTTCCAATAAGCCTCGGTGCTTTCATGGCAGTTCCAGTCGCCTGCCATAATGACGGGACGGCCCTCTGCCAGCTCGGTGGCTTTTTGGATGATCAGATTGGTGGAATGGGTACGTGCCATGGGCACCTTGGCGTCGATATGGACGCTGGCAAAGAAGAACTCGGCTTTGGTTTCCTTATCGCGGAGAATGACCCAGTTGATGCAACGAGCCATGTCACCGTCGGTGCCGTCCTCCCAGATCTTGGTGTTGCGGCGGTTGGGCCACTTGGAGCACCAGTAGAAGCCTTCGTCCACCAGCTCGTACTTGTTCTTGTTATACATGACAAAATTGACCAGATCCCACTTGTAGTCCACGTCCTTCTTGCCGAATTCCTTGCCTTGAGAAGAGGTACCAAAGCCGTGATAGGCACAATCCTCGGCGGCCAGATATTCCTTCATCTCGGGCAACCAAAGATTATTGAACTCAGGGAGGCTGATGACGTCAGGCTGATACTGCGAGATCATGCTCTCCAGCTTATCCATGCGTTCTCCAATAGTCACGGCAGAACCGTCAGCGTGGGTTTGGGAGCTTTCTGAAGCGCAGATGTTGTATTCCAGCACAAGCAGCTTTTCGGTGGCCTTCGCCACAGTGAAGTCCGCATCGGGGTACTGATTGTCGTAGAGGTACCCAGGTGTAGGATAGGTCTCGTTGAAAGGAACGGTGGCATTGGGGTGATCGGGATCCACGGCGGGATCGAAGATCATATTGACAGAGCAAATGTTTCTGTTCCAGAGGTCGGCGTTGTAGTGGGTCTCGCATAAGAGCGTCTCGCCTGACATCACGCGGATCACCGCATCGGTGGCATCGTTATCCAGATTGAAGGTGTTATCGTTCACCTTATCGGCAAGACCGCTTTGTGTCTTGGGAGCGATGATGAAGTCCTCCACGGTCAGGGTCTTGGCCAGATTGACATTGATCTTACCAAAGATCTCAAAAATACCCTTGATACCCTCGTCGGTATCGTAGGTCATCCCCATCTTGGCGGCATCTCCGCCGTAGATACAAATGACAGCCATGCCGCGAGGGTCGATGGTCATGTCGGAGGTGCTGACGGCCACCAGCGCGTTCTCCTTGAATGTGCCGTCATAGCCGCCATTGCTATAACAAAGACTCGCATCCTTCAGAGAAACGGCCTCGGCGGAAGGGTTGTAGATCTCCACGAATTCCAGCACGTCGGCGGTGGCAGAGACCTCCTCGGTCATGCCATGCTCGTAGAAGGTGGGGTTATAGCACACCTCGGTGATGAGAAGAGGGGTAGGAACAGCGGCCGAAGAAACGGAGATGCTGTCGTCAGCGGTAACCGAAGGCATAACGCTCATCACGGCGGTAACCATCGTCAGAAGTGACAGGAAAATCAGCCACAGCTTGCGGGATAATACGCGTTTCATCATGATATATCCTTTCATTTTTAATAATGGTCATTTTAATTTGAATATTACAGATCGCAGCTCTTACAGACTCCGCACGATATTTCGGAAGACCTCGCCTCGCTCTTCAAAATTTTTGAAGGCGTCGAAGCTGGTACAGGCAGGAGACAGAAGAACGATATCTCCCGCTTCGGCGGTGCGGCAAGCCGTTTCCATCGCCTCGCGGTAATCGGGAATGACGGTAACAGGGAGCTTTTCGGGATCATAGGACGGACACCTCATGAGCGCATCCATGATCTGTCCCCGCGCCTCACCCGTGAGGATCACGCGGGAGGCCATGCGGCACAGCCCTTCGGCTAAAGGGTCAAAGGGGACGTGCTTATCCTGCCCACCGCAAATCACCACGGGATCTCGTCCCTTCAGATTTCCCCTCTCGTCTCTTCCCTGCAGCTCTCTCATCTCTCGGATAGCAGACAGCGCGGCCAGCGTACGGGTAGGACTGGAATCAATGGAGCTGTTATAGTAGCTCACACCATCCAACAGGCGGATCAATTCCAAGCGGTGCGAAACACCCGTAAATTCAGAAGCCACTTTTTCAATAGCCTTCGTGGAAACGAGGTCGCAGACAGCTCCCAGGGCAGTCATATAATTTTCTACGTTGTGCTTCCCGGGAAGGCGGAGCTTTTGGGTCGCCAACAAAGGCGTTTCTTCCCTTCCGTCAAAGCAGCAGATGGCGCCGTTCTTGATATACAGGTGGCGATCGCCTTCCCGCAGCGGGGGATACGTGCAATCATAGGCAGAAAACCAGGATACGGGGCAGGAAAGCTTCTCACCAATGCCCCTTGTTCGTTCATCCCGAGCATTCAGCACAGCGCGGCGAATGCGGTCACCCTCGGTGATACGAGCCTTGGCGGCCACGTATTCCTCCATATCCACGTGCCAATTCAAGTGATTGGGCGTGATATTGGTGATCATAGCGCGGTGAACGGTATTTTTCGCAGTCATAAGTTGAAAGCTGGACAGCTCCACCACTGCAAAATCCTCAGCAGTCATATTTTCGACCATAGGCAAAAGAGGGGTTCCGATATTGCCGCCGAGGTAAACACGGCCCTTCCCTGTCAATTCCGTCTCGGCCCCGAGGAATTTAGAGATCAACGTGGTGGTGGTGGTCTTTCCATCCGAGCCCGTAACGCCGATCACGGTGGCAGGCGTCCGCTCCAGAAACAGCTCCATTTCGGAAGAAAGAACAGCACCTTTTTCCACAGCGGCCTTGATCTCGGGCAGATCCGGCCGGAAACCCGGGGAACGGAAGATCACATCTCCCGAAAGGTCCTCAAGATAGGCCTCGCCGCAAATCAGTTCCGCCCCCGCAGTCAAAATGGCCTGAGCCTCACCCGAAGCCTGCATATTCTCAAGGCTCCGCTTGTCTCTGACCGTAATTTTTCCTGCACCGTGGTCCAAAAGATAGGGTAAAAGCGGTTTTCCCGAAACACCGTAGCCCAGGATCACGCAATGCGCGTCCCGTATCTTATCATATACGTTCATACGTCAGCCCCTTCCGATTGATTTTGGGTGGAAATAATCTTCTCCTTTCATTATATACTATTTTCAGGTTTTATGCAAGTGGTAAAAGAGGAGAAAGTTGTGTTTCAAAAAATTCTTTATTCGCGTTCGGACATTTTGCACAATTCTCGGGTGATTCGGCAAAAAATATTGACAATTCAACGAAAATCATGTATAATGTTTTCAATCGCTATTCCAGGGAGGATCCCATATGAAACAGAATAAAATTACACGCAGGCTCGCGGCACTTCTGGCCGGTCTGATGCTACTCAGCGCGGTAGCCTGCGATCAGAGCAACGTTCCCGACGTTACCGACACAAATGACGTCAATGTCACGGAAGCCCCCACCGAGGAAGCCACGGATCCCGTCGTCGTTCTGCCTTCGGACACCCCTAAAGACGCTGTTTACGTAACCACCACAGATCTGGTGCTTCCTGACTATACCTATGATATTGAGGACGCCGCAGATGTCAATAACGGCATCATTCCCACAAGCCGAGATGTTTTTGCGGATACCTGGACGGCCACCGACGACGTGGGACGCTCCATGCCCACCGACGCCAAGGTATATGACGACTCCCAGATAGGTATGTTCTATTTCCTGTGGCGTGACGCCGACCAGGAAACCCTCAATCCCATCGGTGCCACCGACCACTACAAGGCATATCTTGAGGGCGGCATGGATAAGCTGTGGGAAGAAATGCAGGTAGGCGGCGAGGGACACCCCCACTACTGGGCAGAGCCTTATTTCGGCTATTACTCCTCCAATGACGAGTGGGTACTTCGAAAACACGCCTATATGTTTGCGGAAGCGGGTGTCGATTTCCTGTTCTTCGACACCACCAACAATAACATCCACGAGCGCACCGTTATGGCTCTTTTCAAGGTTTGGGAGGAAGTCAAGCAGGAGGGCTACAACGTCCCCAAGCTGTGCTTCATCTGCGGCGGCTTCACGGGTGAGTTCAACGAGCTGTGGAATAAGATCTATTCCAAGGGTCTTTACGAGGATCTTTGGTTCTACTGGGACGGCAAGCCACTCCTGATGTTCTCGGGCGACGTGGAGATGACGCAGGAGCAAAAGGACTTCTTCACCACCCGTCTCTGCTGGGCCAACGGCCGTTTGGACTGGTATCGCAGTCGTTCGGGACGAGGCTGCTGGCTCTGGAACGACTTGTATCCTCAGTCTCTTGGTAAGGACTACGAGGGCAATACCGAGCAGGTCATTATCATGTGCGGCTATGGTGCCAACGGTAGCTGGGGCACCAATGGCGGCCGAAGTTACAGCGGCCGCATTCCTTCCTACCAAGGCAGATGGGATATGGGATTTGCGTTGATGGAAACCACCACGGGTGAAGGTGCACTGTTTGAGCAGCACTTCACTCTGGCCATGAAACGGCATCAACCCATCCTGATGATCACAGGATGGAACGAATGGATCGCCGGTCGCTGGTCGGGCGCCGGTGCGGGTGCCGGGGGCGTAGGCCAAAAGATCGCCAACGAGTACATCGTTTCCAACGATCCCACCAAAAAAGAATCCACCTACTTCGTTGACCAGTTCAACCCCGAATATTCCCGCGATCTGGAACCCATGAAGGGCGGCTTTGGAGACAACTACTTCTACCAAACCGTCAATTACATCCGCCAGTACAAGGGAACCCGAGAGGTACAATCCGCCTTTGGACAGTGGGCCATCGATATGGAAGGCTCCGTGGGTCAGTGGTATGCCGTAGGCCCAGAATACCGTGACTTCGAGGGCGATACCACCCACCGCCACTCCCCCGGTCACGTGGGCGGCTATGAGTACGGCTTCTATGAGAACTATACGGGACGCAACGATATCGTCACCGCCAAGGTATCCACCGACAGCACCTACGTTTACTTCTACGTAGAATGCGCCGATGCCATTACCGCCAACGACAATAAGAGCCCCAACTGGATGAATTTGTTCATTGACGCAGACTGCAACAACGACACGGGCTGGTACGGTTACGACTTCATCATCAACCGCGCTCAGGACGGCACCCTTGTTTCCGTAGAGAAGTTCATCGGCACCGACTGTTGGGATATGGAAACCGTAGGCAGCGGTCTTTACACCCTGGAAGGTAACGTCCTGCAGATCAAGCTGCACCGCTCTCTCATCAATTTCACCGGCACCATGGACTTCAAGTGGGCTGACAACTCGGTGGCATACGGTGACATCATGCAGTTCATCGACCTGGGTGACACCGCTCCCAACGACCGATTCAACTACCGCTTTACGCTGGAAGATACTCAGTTTGAGGAGAAGATCCCCGAGGCGCTCACCGAGGATATGGTCATCCTGCGTTCCCGTTCCTACAATGCATTTGTAGGTGGCAAGCAGGTGCGTCTGGTAGACGACAACACCCTGGCCACTACCCTTTGCTCTAATGAGTCCTTCTGGCTCCCCGTCTCCTTTATGGAGAGTGCCTTCGGCATCTCCTGCCAGGGCGAGACCACCTATAACCACTACGGCGTGGAATACGTCAAGGCCGACGAGCTTGTGAAAGCTTCGGGCCGCAACGTGACCGTCCTTTCCGACGGCTCCGTGATCATCTCGGCCGAGCCCATCACCGATGAAGCAACGGTACGTATTCTTTCTCGCGTATTGAGCTGATATATAAAAAATCGGGAACCGCACGTCGTGCGGTTCCCTTTTTTATCAAATCTGTTGGTCAACGAAGGCCTTGATGGCTGCCAAGGATTCATCACTGATGTCATGCTCCATTTTGCAGGCATCCTCTGTGGCTATTTCGGCATCTACGCCCAAGCGCGTAAGAAACGCTGTCAGCACGGTGTGCCGCTCGTAGATCTTCTCGGCCACCTCCCGCCCTGCAGGCGTTAAGGTCAGCGCGCCGTCTTCAGCCATTTCCACGTATCCACCCTTTTTCAAAAGTCCGATGGCTCGGCTGACGCTGGGCTTGGAAAAGCCCATGTGCTCACTTACGTCAACGGAATGCACGATATTTTTTTCCTTTGATAAAACGAATATGGTTTCAAGATACATCTCTCCCGATGCTGCCAGATGCATACCGCCACCTCTTTTCTTTTAAATTTTGGTTTTATATTAGGATACCACAAATTTGTGAACAATTCAACCCCTTCATGATAAATTTTAACATCCGCCCTTCCATCAAAAAAATCTTGACTTTCACCGTAAATTGTGATACACTATAAAATAGATCGTAGGGTCTGAAATCTCAAGGAAAGGAGCGTAACAGAATGGCACAGATCACAATTCAAGAGATCCTGTTGGCTGCCGAGCAAGACGAAGCTATGACCGAGCTTGCTCATCGGTATAATCTTTTCATTATCCGAACGGCATCCGCCACCTGTCGCAGATTCATCACCAAGCACGATGATGAATACGCCATCGCGCTCCGAGCCTTCTGCGACGCAGTGAAGAAATATGACCCCGAGGCCGGGGTCTCCTTTGAGTCCTACGCCAAGCTATTGATCAAAAATCGAGTGATCGACCATCTCCGTAACGAAAGTCGGCATATGGGCCATCTTTCCATTGAGGACGAGATGGAGAACGGACGTGATTTTTCAGACGATACCGAACGGGAGCAAGCGGAAACGCAAAGTGCTGCCGCCGAGGAGATCGCAAGGCTGTCCACCGTGATCGCCGCCTACGGCATCGCCTTCAACGAGCTTCCCGAGGCCTCTCCCAAGCATCAAAAGACACGTGAAGCTTGTGCGCAAGCCGTGGCATATATGCTGAGAGACCCTGCCTTGATTGCGGATATGAGGAGAAATCATTTCCTCCCCATGAAAATTTTACAAGAAAAATGCGACATACCCCGAAAAACATTGGAAAGGCATCGTAAATACATTGTGACGGCCACAGAGGTCTGTTTGGGAGATTTCCCCGTGATCGCGGAATATCTCAAGCATATCGTCGCGTCAGCCGAGGAACCGAAGAATTAAACTCCGCGGCCCCGGCTCACAAGCCTCACGATCCTAAAGGAAAGGAGAGTGCAACCATCATGAAAGTCATCATCATGGAGTTATGCGGAAAAGAAGCCGTAGCGCTGAATCGGAACGGGCAATTCGTTCGTATCCGCAATTTGGGCTACAGCGTCGGGCAAGAGCTTATGATCCCGCCCGAAATGCTGATCCGCCGATCCTCCACAGTCCGCACCGTGACAAAGATCGCCGCTTTGGCGGCTTGCTTCTGTCTCGTTCTTAGCGCCATCTTTGGTATTCTGATCGTCAACTCTCAGCCTTACGGATACGTGAGCGTAGACGTCAATCCGTCCATTGAGTATCGCCTCAACCGTTTTGACCGCGTGATCAGTGTTCATGCAGTCAATGAAGACGGCGAGGCTTTGATTGCAAGCATCGGTACTGAAAACCTGGAAGGAAAGGACATCGGCCAAGCCCTGTCTCTTGCCATCAACGAGTTATCCGTGCAGGGATATCTCAACGATGAAGAAGCGGGAATGCTTATCTGCTGTTCCGCAGGCTCCGAAAAAGCGTCTGCCGCCCTGAACGAAAAGCTGATCGCCTGTACAAAAGCCGCAGCCGTGCCGGAGCACGTGGAGATCATCACCACCGTGACGTCCTCCGAAGTGATCGAGGAAGCAGAAAAGCTGGGCACCACCGCCGGCAAACTGCAACTGATCAAATCCATTGGCGACGATGTGGATATTCAAGAATGGATCAACAAAAACGTGACGGAAATCTATGACGCCGTGCTGGAGCGTCACCCCGAACAACCGACTGTCCCCGCGGATCCCGAAACCACTGAAACCGAGATCCCTTCGCCTCCCGAAACCACGGAAGAGCCCGAATCCTCGGCACAAACGGATGAGGAAATCGCCACCTCCGAGTCCGAAGCTGTGACCGGACAAGAGCCGGACGTGACACATGAGGCAGATTCTGAAACAGAAAAGGAGACTGAAACAATCACCGAGACAGAACCCGAAACTTCAGAAGACACCAATACCTTCGAGGAAAACACTTGGACCGAAACCATGCCCGACACCATCCCCGATACGTGGCCGGAGGAATGGCCCGAGCCCGAAACGGATGAAAACGGAAATGTCATCGTGCCCGAGGATAAGCCCTGGTGGTGGTGGCTCTGGGAACTGATCTTTGGTAAAAAAGATGAATGAAACCTCATCTATGAGGAAAAGAACGCTTGCCGCAACGGCCGACACGAAAACCGTGCTGACCGAAAGGCAAGCGTTCTTTTTTCAGGAAACAATCACCACGTATCCTCTTCCCTGACCGTTTTTGCGTTGGGATCGTACTTCTTCATCAGTCCATACACCCGATCGTCCACGGTAGCCACCACGGTCACCGCATCGTAACCGTAATCCACCGATTCCACGGCGGCCTTTTCAGAATACAGACGGGACAGCGCCCCCTGCTCTGCGTTGGGAATAACAAAGGTCACGGTACGTTTCCCTCGGCGAATGATGTCTTGAATGGCCTCGGCCAGATCATCGCATCCCTGACCTGTCAAGGCAGAGATACACACGGCGCGCTTTTGTCCATCGCGGTTACTGACCTTATTGGCAGTAACGTCCATGAGGTTGACAGCGTCACAGGCCTCGCGGTCGCATTTGTTAAACACGTAAAGGGTGGGCTTACCGCCGGCGCCCAGCGCTTCAAGGAGCTGCTCGGTGACCTCCAGCTGAGAGGCACACTCGGGATCGGAGGCATCCAAGAGGAGCATAATGATATCGGCGTAAACCGCTTCCTCCAAAGTGGAGCGGAAGGCATTGACCAGATGGTGAGGGAGCTTTTTGATAAAGCCGACGGTATCGGTAAGCAGGACGGACTCGCCGCTCGGCAGGGTGAATTTTCTGGTGGTAGGATCGAGGGTGGCGAAGAGCTTGTCTTCGGCTAAAATACCCGCACCCGTCAGGGTATTGAGCAGGGTAGACTTCCCTGCGTTGGTGTAGCCCACGATGGCGATCTTGGGAACACCGCTCTTGTCTCGAGAAGCACGCATGGTACGGCGGTTCTTCTCCACCTCCTCCAGCTCGGCCTTCAGGGCGTCGATACGGCGTTTCATGTGACGGCGATCGCTCTCCAGCTTGGTCTCACCAGGGCCTCGGGTGCCGATGCCACCGCCAAGACGGGACATCTCGATGCCGTGGCCCGTAAGTCTGGGGGCTGTATATTGTAGCTGTGCCAGCTCCACCTGCAGCTTACCCTCAGAGGTAACGGCATGGAGGGCAAAGATATCCAGAATGAGGATGGAACGGTCAATGACGCGGAGGTTATCCACCCCAATGTCGTCCTCCAAGTTGCGGATCTGAACGGGGGAAAGATCGCAGTCAAAAACCACGAGGCCAATCTCGTTATTTCGGCACAGCTCGGACAGTTCCTTGACCTTGCCCGAGCCAATGAGGGTGCGGGGATCGGGCGTGGTCTTCTGGATCATGCGGGCAAAGGTGTGTCCACCTGCGGTGTCCAGGAGGCGCTCCAGCTCGTCCAGGGATTTTTCAGCTTCTTCCACCGTCTCGCAGGCGGTGCGCTCGTCGCGGGTGACCACACCCACGAGGACAGCTTCCATGGGAGCTTCCCCCTCACCCTTGGATATGATGTTATTCTTATTTTCAAACATATAGACTCCTTTCAAAAGCAAAAGGACAGGCCGCACACAGCGTACCTGTCCTTTTATCGGTTGACATATTGCTCCCGTGGAAGCATAGGCATCCCACAGGCTCCAAGGAGAGATTACTGCTTGATACCGGCCAGTCTCTTCTTGAACTTATCCACACGACCGCCAACGTCGACAAACTTCTGCTTGCCGGTGTAGAAGGGGTGGCACTTGGAGCAAATTTCAACGCGCATCTCGCTACCCTTGGTAGAACGAGAGACGACAGTCTCGCCGCAGGCGCACTTGATGGTGCACTCAACGTATTCGGGATGGATACCATTCTTCATTTTCATTTACCTCACTCTTAAATTTCTCATGTTCTTTGACATGGGGTACAAAAGCCTATATATTATAGCACAAAGGTTTTTAAAATGCAATAGTTTTTTTGAATTTTTTCAAAAAAGTTTTTTGAAGCAATCTATCCTCAATCCACCAGCTTTTCAAGGCAACGAACGGTATAGCCGTCGGCCGTCGCCATCAGATTATTGAGGAACAGCACCGTGTCGATGCCCTTTTCCTCAACGAAGGCAGCCAGATCCCCGCCCCAGAAGCGATAATCCACGGCGTACACGTACTCATAGGAGTCTACCAGCATGGGGATAAAGGCGTTACCGTAGGACTCCTTGATGATGAGCACTGAGGAGCCGTCCGTGATGGTCTCGTTATGCGCCTCATAATACTCGTGATCTCCCGAGGAGAAGCACAGATATTTATTGGCCGTGGCGATCTCCTTGTTAATCAGTGGTCTGGGCTGATAGATATTGTCACGGAAAATGGTCAACTCGCTGACGGTGGGAGACAGATAAGCCACCACTTGATCGGGATTGTTTTTCAGATTCTCGTTTTGGGTATGGCGGTAGAGCGAGCCCAAAAATCTCTCGTAGGTAAAGGTCTCATACGCATCCAACGAAGGATACGGACGCTCCACGGCATCTAGGAAATAGCGGCTGGCGTACCACGCCCCCTTCCCCGTCCAATGGTGATCGGTGCGAAAATAGATGTAATCATCGTAATGCTCGCCCAACATTTCGTGAACGGGCAAGGTTACGACAGGTTTTTCCACCCCAGCCTGGGGACAGTAGGCATCAATGGCGGTATAAATATAATCAATGGCGGCAAGGCCGTCGGATGCCCCCAGCTCCGTCAGCTTTTCCGGTGTCAGACCGTAACAGCAGGAGGTGGGCACCACCATATCGTACACCGTGGCCAAGCCGTTCAGCTCCACCGCGGCCTTCACGACCACACGGCAGTAGCGATCCACCAGATCCTCTTTATAGTAATATAGCTGCCAGCAGGTATCACCCTCCACATAATAACCGTCGATGGCCTCGGCGGTGGGTCCCGTTTCAACCTCCGTCTCACCCTCTCCCGTTTCGGGTTCCTCAGGTTTAGTCTCGTCGGGAATGGTTTCGGACGAGTCGGTATCCTCCGGAGGGTCGGTATCATCCGAAGGATCGGGATCCCATATGAAATCGTTGCCTGTATCAATGGTATCCACTTCACCTTCGTAGCCGCTGAATTCCTGATCACCTACACCGTAAAAGCCCTTGAGGTCACCGCTCATGTCCAAAAGCACCTCACGGAAGGGGAAGGTATCAGCATACCACAAGCTGATCTGGGAGGTATACTCTCCCGACAGGAAGGCCTCCCACGTAAATTCTGGGAATTTGGTCAGTTCCCTTCCCTCGGATTCCGAGGTGGTAGGGCGAAGACTCATGACAAAGCCCAACACACAGCCGCCGACAAGAACAGCCGTAAAAAGGAGGATCCTGATCCATTGGCAAATTTTCTTTGAATTCATCAGTTTCTCTCCTTTCTCAGAATTGGAAGTACAGGAAGGGGTTATAGCTATCACCCACCAGGCACAGAAGTGCCAGGAACACAAGCCCCACGGGAATGACGGCGGTCACCACGTCATACACCGCCACAGCCACCTTGGAAGCACCGCCCGCCTCCCGGGAAGCAGCCTTCTCACGAAGGTTCTCAAAGGCTCGTCCAATGGCAGGGAGAATGGGGGTACAGGCCAGTACAGCCACGGCGAGGAAAACGACATGGTTCAAAAATTCGCTTTGCACCGACAGATCCGTGAGGGCGTTGCCGTTCAGCGTGAACAGGCCCTTGAAGGCGATCCAAAGCTCGTTGAGGTCAGTGTAATAAAAGAGCATCCATCCAAACAGCACCACCACCAGGGTGTATCCCGTCCGAAGCACGCGAAGCACACCGCGAGAACGTTCCTTTTTAATCTTGAACACCAGCTTTTCGATCATGAGGAACACGAAATAGTAAAGTCCCCACAACACGAAATTCCAGGAGGCACCGTGCCAGAGCCCCGTGAGAAACCACACGGCAAACAGATTGAAGATATGTCTCAGCTTACCTACGCGGTTGCCGCCCAGGGGAATGTAGACGTAGTCTCGGAAGAAGCTGGACAGGGAGATGTGCCAGCGTCGCCAGAAATCCGTCACGGAGTCGGCTATGTAGGGATAATTAAAGTTTTCACGGTAATGAAAGCCTACCATGAGTCCCATGCCGATCGCCATATCGGAGTAAGCGGAGAAATCGAGATAGATCTCCAGCATATAGCACACGGCAGCCAGCAGGATGCCCATGGCCGGAACCGTAGTCAGGGATTCGGGCTTTTCCACCATCTCTGCCACGATGGCGGCGCAACCATTGGCCAGAAGGGCCTTTTTAGCCAGACCGCAAGCAAATCGGGTGATACCTCTGGCGGTGTCCTCACGGGTGGTGCGTCTGTTTTCCAGCTCCTCGTTAACGTCACTGTAACGGATGATGGGACCTGCGATGCATTGGTGAAACAGAGAAGCATACAAAAGCAGGAGCCAGAATTTTTTCTGCGCTTTCACCTCGCCGCGATACACGTCAATGACGTAGGAGAGAAGCTGGAAGGTATAGAAGGAGATACCAATGGGTAGGGTAATGGCGGGAATGGTCTCAGGAATGCCAAAAAGAGTTTGTATGTTGAAAAGGAAGAAGCCCGTATACTTGAATACCGCCAAAAGGCCCAGGCAGATCAAAAGCGTGAAGGTAAGCCACAGTTTGCGACGGGCGTGATACCGCTCAATGAGCCGTCCGCCCACGTAGCAGACCAGAGTCATGCCAACCAGAAGGATTAACAAGGAAGGTCCGCCCCAGGCGTAGAAGATCAACGAAAACAAAAGCAGCACCACGTTTCGTGTACGAATACCCGGCATGATCGCATACACGACGTAGCATATGACCAAGAACGCAAAAACAAACAGCAAACTGGAAAAAACCATTCCATCCTCCTTTGAGCCGCATATGCAGGGCGCGGCGAAGTCCTGTATTATATAAGACGAAAAAAATATCCTGAAAATTTCCAATCAACACAAAAAATTCAATATTTCGAAAAATATTATACCACCTTCACCCCTCTTTGTCAACCTTCCATATGCGAAAGCTTCCAAACGCTCAAACCACAATTGTTTCAAATTCCGCCATGGCGAATTTCCCTTGACTTTTCCCTTTTTATGTGCTATACTTATAGAACATAAAAAGATCCGCAAGAAAGGACAATCATATGAATCATTCCGTACTTATCAAAGCTTTCACCAAAGCGTTGGCCACCGTGCTGGCACTCTCCGCTCTGCTCATCGCTTTCCCCTTCGTGGAGGCAAGTGCCGAAGAGCAGAAAAACATTGTCATCACCCTTGACCCCGGTCACGGTCCCCAAAAAACCGGCACCAACGGTGCCGTAGAATACGGCGGCGTCAACGAGCATTTCTACACCTACTCCATGGCCGTTTACGCCAAGGAGCGTCTGGAGCAGTACATGGGCGTTGAAGTTCACCTGACCCGCACCGCCGACAACACCCCCGAGCTGATGGAGCGCCCCCAGACCGCCGCTGATCTAAAGTCCGATGCCTTTGTCAGCATTCATATCAACGCCGCCAACAAGAAAGCGGGCGGCACCGAGATCTGGGTGCCCAATGACAGCTGGCGTCCTGAGATCGCAAACAACTCCCGCGCTGCCGGCACGCCGATCCTGGAGAATATCGTCAATGCCTTCGATCTCAATAATCGTGGCTTCAAGACCTCCAACAGCGCCACCGGCGCTACCTATCCCGACGGCTCCCCCGCCGACAAGCTCACCGTCATCAAGGGCGGCAAGGAGCTGAACATCCCCGTGGTTATGCTCATTGAGGTCGCTTTTGCCGACAACAAATCCGACTATGAGAAGGTGTTCGCCACCGAAGAAGGTCTGAAGACGGCAGGCTACGCCATCGCTGACGGCCTTGCCACATACTACAAGCTCTCCCTCATCCCCGAGGTTGGCTTCGTTCACGTTTCCAACGACGAGCTGAGACTCTTGGGTGCGAGCGACGAACAGGTGGGTCAGGCCTTTACCCCTGGTCAGTCCGACAGTTGGGATAAGACCGTGACCTTTGAGCAAGGAACCGTTGCCAAGCTGGTGGATTGGGGCTGGGCCGCTTTCCACGCCGACACCTTTGAATACGGTTATATCGTCAATGGCACAGAAATCTACAACGAAAGCTTTACTTACGAGACCGAACAGCCCGTACTGGACGCCATCACCGCCTTGGGCGGCACCAACGGCTCTCGCTTCTATGGCGAGTTGGACGCTTCTCTGCTGAACATCGGTGAAAACACCGTGCAGTTCTGCTTGAAGCTCAACGGCGGCGAGCTGGTAGAGGTTCTCCGCGAGTATACCGTCATCGTCACCGAGCCTGTGACTGAAGCTCCCACAGAGGCTCCTACCGAGGCCCCTACTGAGGCTCCTACGGAGGCACCCACGGAGACTCCTACCGAAGCCCCCACCGAAGCGCAAGGCGGAAGCTGCAAGGCCGCCCTTCCCTCCGCAGGTCTGCTTGCTTTGCTGGCAGGTGCCGCTTGGGTGATGCGTAAAAAGGAAGATTGATTTTATGAATATATAAAAGCCTACTGCATCGCAGTAGGCTTTTCTGTTGCCTTAAATGAGTGAAAAGGTGTCTACAACCTCAGTTTTTGATGAGTTCCCATTCAGAATAAACCATATTTGCGTTTTTGTCTATATCCCAAGGGTGTGTCATGGAAAGATTAAGCAAATATCTTGCGGGCGGTTTGGAAATGTATTTTTTATAGTGCTTGGCTACTTTCCAAAAATCATCCATTGTATATTGTGCGGGGAGTTTTTTAAGTGCTGTTCTGAATTCATCTTCTTTTTCTTCCGGAAGATCAATCCAACAGTTTGTTATTGTCAGCGGTAGCTTTATTTCAGCAGTATCAAACTTACGCTTATAATCCGGATGCTCTTCAAAATATTTTTCTATTTCAACAAGGACATCGTCGGAAACAGGCTTCAGCCAACGGGAATCCTCGCAGGAAAAATCAATGCGAGGCTTCATTTTTGCCGTGAAGCATTTTTTTAGAACTGCCCACTGACCTATAACTTGCCCCTTTTTCCAATGAACATCTTCCGAGTTATAGTCTTCAGTTGCAATATGTGGTTTCATATCAATCAGTTGCCAATATCCTGAACCGTATCCCGTAACAAAATCCCCGATTTTCATTTCGTATTCTCCTTTGCGGTATTGATCGAAGATATAAGCATAATTCTAATGCTTGTGCAAGCAGAATCAAGTTCTTTATATTCACTTTCGGTAATGTAATTTGTCTTATACAAAAGCTCTAACCAATATCCCGTTTCGTTTGCTTCCTTGAGTGCTATTTGAAGCTTGGCAATAAAGTCTGCCTTACCGTGAGCATATTGTGCCTCACGGATGTTTGCTCCAATAGAGGTGCCGCTTCTGCCGATTTGGTTGGACATTATGGATTCTCTTTTTTCTTTAAGCGATTTTACAAGATTTATGATTTGAACTGCAAAATCCATAGATTGGACAGATAATTTATCGTTTCTCATAACATCACCTCTTTTGGTATAAGTATATCATATTTATCTCCGTTTGTCAATGAAGCATTGCCGCTGGCAATATGAAGCGGCAACTGCAACAAGTTGCGTTGCCATGAAGTGTTCCGCAAGCGGAACATGAAGCG
>JAFTIL010000015.1 GCA_017456905.1 Clostridia bacterium | reverse complement strand
CGGCAACTTGTTACCCAGCAAAGAGCATTAGCCTTTTGTTCACGCGTTCTCCCTCAGCCGCCCGTCGCATTCGCTGGGCGGCAGCTCCCTCCCGGAGGGAGCCTTACAAGAGATATCCGTGCCCCGCTAAACAACAATTTACCGTTATATAATCCATCGCGAGATATGGTCGGCACGGGATGCACCTCCCCGGTATTGGCCGCCGCACTACGGCAAACAACAATTTACCGCACCAACGCCCCATCGCGGTATGTGGCTCGCATGGGATGTACTACCCCGAGCCAGAGCCGCCCCGCAGGGGCCAACAATTTACCAAATAAAATCAAGAGCGCACTCACGTGCGCCCTTGGGAAAATCATTTATTTATTGCTCTTCGCCCACACAGCCTCGGCGTATCTCACGCTCTCCATGGCGTCCTTGCCATAGGCATCAGCACCGATAGATGCTGCGTACTCGGGATTGAGCACAGCGCCCCCCACCAGCACCTTGCAGAAGGGCGCCTTCCCGTGGATCAAGGAAATGGTCTCGGCCATGGCAGGGACGGTGGTGGTCATCAAGGCGCTCAGGGCGGCGATGGGAGCCTTGGTTTCCAACACCTTGTCGAGAATCACCTCGGGCGGCACGTCCCGCCCCAGATCAATGACGTTATGACCGTAATTTTCAAGCAGGAGCTTGACGATGTTCTTGCCGATGTCGTGGATGTCACCCTTGACTGTGGCGATAACAATGGTCAGCTTGGTTTCGGCTTGGTTCTGCTGTGCCTTCACCGCCGCCTTGACCTTCTCGAAGGCCGCCGCTGATGCCTCGGCACTCATGAGAAGCTGGGGCAGATAGATCTTGCCCGTCTCAAAGCCCTTCCCTACCCTGTCAAGGGCGGGGATCACATGACTCTGCACTACGTCCATAGGATCTATGGTGGCAAGCATGGCCTCGGTCAGATATGCGGCACGGGTACGCAAGCCCTTGACAATGGCGCTCTGTAGCTCGGAAACGCCTTCCGCATCAACGCTTTTGGTAGCCACAGCAGGCGTAGTCTGCACCGAGGGAGCGGCGGAGGCCTGTGTCTCGGCAAAAGCTATATAATCGACAAAGTTTTCGTCCTTGCCCGACAATGCCAAATAGGTAAAATAGGTCTTACGCATCTCCTGAGCAAAGGGATTCATGATAGCGGCAGAGAGGCCGCGCTCCAGGGCCATGGCAAAGAAAGTGCCGTTGATGAGATCTCGTGCGGGGAGACCGAAGGACACATTGGACACACCTAAAGAGGTATGACATCCCAGCTCCTCGCGAATGAGCGTCAAAGCCCGCAGGGTCTCGGTAGCTGCTTGGGGATCGGCGCTGACAGTCATGGCAAGGGTATCGAAAATGATATCCTTTTTATCAATACCGTAGGTCTCGGCGGTGGCAAGGATGCGTTTGGCGATCTCCAACCGCCCCTCTGCTGTAGCGGGAATGCCCGTTTCGTCCAGGGTCAAAGCGATCACAGCGCCGCCGTACTTCTTTACGAGGGGAAAGATGGCCGCCATGCTCTCCCGCTTGCCGTTGACAGAATTGACGAGGGCCTTGCCGTTGTACCGCCGCAGAGCGGCCTCCATGGCCACGGGGTCAGAGGTGTCGAGCTGGAGGGGCAGATCGCAGACAGCCTGCAGCTCGCACACCGCCTCGGTGAGCATGGCGGGCTCGTTGATCTCGGGCAGACCCACGTTCACATCCAGAATGTGGACCCCTGCCTCTGCCTGGGTGATGCCTTCATTTAATATATAATTCATATCGCGGGCGCGCAGAGCTTCCTTGAGCTTCTTTTTACCCGTTGGGTTGATGCGTTCGCCGATGAGGACAGGACGGTCACCAAAGGTCACGGCATGGGTGTAGGAGGACACCACCGTTCTGTGCTTGGGAAGGACGGGAACGGCGATCAGCCCTTGACTGTTGATCTCCCGCTTCAGAGCGGCAATATAGGCAGGGGTCGTGCCGCAACAACCGCCCGCCACCCGCACGCCGTCATGCACCAGTCGAGCCACGTCGCAGGCGAAATCCTCGGCAGACACGTCAAAGACTGTCTTGCCGTTCTGCACCACGGGCAGACCCGCGTTGGGCTTGAGGATCACGGGAACCGAGGCGAGGCGTAGATAGTCCTGCACGATGGGCGCCAGCGCCTCGGGGCCCAGGGAGCAGTTGACGCCGATGGCATCCGCGCCCATTCCTTCCAGCATGGCCACCATGGCCTCGGGATCAGCGCCCGTCATGAGCTTGCCGTCGGCGCCGTAGGCGTTGGTGACGAACACAGGGAGATCACAGCCTTCCTTGGCGGCCAGCAGAGCGGCCTTGGTTTCATAGCTGTCATTCATGGTCTCAACGATAATCAGATCCACGCCGCAGTCCGCGCCGATGCGCACTGTCTCCGCAAAAGCGGCAACGGCATCCTCAAAATCCAGGGTGCCGAGGGGTTTGAGCAGTTTGCCTGAGGGGCCGATGTCCAAAGCGATAAATTTTTCTTGCGTACCAACCGAAATCTCTCGAGCGTGCTTGGCGTTTGCCACGGCGGCGGGGATGATCGTCTCCAGCTCTTCCTTGGAAAAGTTCAAAAGATTTGCGCCAAAGGTATTGGTATTCACCACGTTTGAGCCTGCGTCATAATATGCCTTGTGGATGGCTGTGATGACCTCGGGGTGGGTGAGGTTCCAGGTCTCGGGAGACTCCCCGGGGGCAAGCCCCTCGGCTTGGAGCAGGGTTCCCATGCCGCCATCCAGCAGCAGCAGATGCTCCTTCATGTATTGAGTGATCTTCATGGGGCTTCCTTTCTCAAGCGTCGCAGGAAATGTCCAGAATATCCGACAAATTCGCTTGAATTTTTTCCGCCACGTCGGGCTTGTTCATGGAGTAAACGTGGACATGGGTGATGCCGTTGGCGTAGAGGTCGATGATCTGGTCGGTGGCATAGGCGATGCCCGCCTGCTTCATGGCGGCAGGGTTGGATCCAAACTTATCCACCAAGGCCTTGAACCGCTGGGGCATGAAGGAGCCCGACAGCTTGATGGCGCGTTCCACCTGGTTGGCACCCGTGATAGGCATGATGCCGGGGATGACGGGCACCGTGATCCCCGCCTCGCGGATCTTGTAAAGGAAATTATAGAACAGGTTGTTGTCGAAGAACATCTGGGTGGTCAGAAATTCACAGCCCGCGTCCACCTTCTCCTTGAGATAGCGGATATCCTCCTTTTGATTGAAGCTCTCGGGATGGATCTCGGGATAGCAGGCACCGCCAATGCAAAGATCCGCATCACTCGCCTTCAGCTCACGCACCAGATCGACGGCATGATGGTAATCCCACAGGCTTCTGTCCTCATGGAGACGGGCCTCAGGGATATCACCCCGCAGAGCCAGCACGTTCTGAATGCCCGCTTCGCGGATCGCACGGATCTTATCCTTTACGGTCTCACGGGTGGAAGAAACGCAGGTGAGGTGAGCGATCGTAGGGACACCGTAGAGGGTCTTGATATTCTTGGCAATATCCAGGGTATATTGGCTGGTGCCCCCACCCGCGCCGTAAGTCACGCTCATGAAGGAGGGATGAAGTGCGGCGATTTTCTCGGTGGCTTCCTTGACGTTTGCAAAGGAGGCATCGGTCTTGGGTGGAAACACCTCAAAGGAGAGAGAGGGGATCTCATGTTTCAGAACTTCAGTTATTTTCATGATATTTTCACATCCTAAACTTATTGTTTATTTTACAATTTTCTGTTTATTATGACAAGGCGTTATCATACCGTCGAAACGCTCTTTGGGATCACATAAAATACTTTCCCAGTATGATTTATTCTAACAGATATCCCCCAAAATGTCAAGAGTTTTTACGTCTCTTGTCAAAATGACTGTAAAACCCCCGAAGAAACCTTTTCTTTCGTGAACTTTGTTTCTTGACTTCACAATGATCAAGTGCTATAATTGTGTCCGTTTAAAGAATAATTCATAATTTGTTATTTGTTTTTTTATAGGAGTACATCATGTCAACTATACAAATTCTTTTGAGCCTGGCCGTGTGTCTGTTCATAGGCCTGATGCTCACCCGCGTGCTGAAGCCGTTGCATCTCCCTGATGTCACGGCCTACCTCATCGGCGGTGTGCTCATCGGTGCTTACTGTCTCGGCCGCTTTACCGTAGGAGGCTTCGCCTTCGGTTTCAACAACGAGGTCGCCCCCGCGGAGGCCTTCGGCATCATTTCGGATATCGCCCTCGGCTTTATTGCCTTTGATATCGGCAACGAGTTCCGCGTGAAGGATCTTAAAAAGATCGGCAAGCAGGCCACCGTCATCGGCATCATCCAGGCCGTGGCCGCCACCGTGGTGGTGGACGCTGCTCTCGTAGGTCTGCACTTCATTTTGCTGTCCGCTACGGGCGTGGATTATCTCCCCCTGCCCGCCTGCATCCTGCTGGGTGCCATCGCCTCAGCCACCGCTCCCGCCGCCACCCTCATGGTGGTGCGCCAGTACAAGGCCAAGGGTAAGCTCACCGATCTGCTCCTGCCCATCGTCGCTCTGGACGACGCCGTGGGTCTCATCATCTTCGCCGTGTCCTTCGGTATCTCCAAGGCTATGTACGGCGGCCACATGGACGTGATCTCGGTAGCCGTTGAGCCCCTTTTGGAGATCATTCTGTCCCTTATCCTGGGTGCGATCCTGGGTGTGATCCTGTCTTACGTGGAAAAAATGTTCCACTCTCACAGCAACCGTCTCACCCTCATGATCACCTTCGTGCTTCTTTCGGTGGCCATGGCCAAGCTGCACTTCAATCCCGGTTACGTCAACGTCCACTTCTCCTCCCTGCTCACCTGCATGATGCTGGGCACCGTGTTCTGCAACCTCTGCCCCACCTCCGAGGAAATGATGGAAAGAACCGAAAAATGGACGAAGCCCCTCTTCCTTCTGTTCTTCGTCATCAGCGGTGCCTCTCTTGATCTCAGCGTGTTTACCCAGCCCGTGTTTATCATCATCGGCGTGATCTACATCCTGTTCCGCTCTGCCGGAAAATATCTGGGTGCCTTCGGAAGCGCCAAGCTCACCCATTGTGACGATCACACCGTCAAGTACCTGGGTATCACCCTCCTGCCCCAGGCAGGCGTGGCCCTGGGCATGGTCAGCACCGTGGCGGCTGACGCCGTTTTCGGAAACACCGCCATTGGCAACACCGTCCGTTTTACCATCCTCTTCGGCGTTCTCATCTACGAGATCTTTGGCCCCATGATGACCAAATGGGCGCTCACCCGCGCCGGCGACATCACCGCCAAGCCCGAGGGCAAGACGGCCAGACGCATCAATCCCAAGGAGGAATAAGCCTCCCGTCGGATCACCGACAGCGCTCATACCCGAGGCGCTGTCGGTTTTCTGTTTTTCGGATTTTTTGAAAAATCTTCGCTTTTGGGCGAAACCTTTCGGGCAAAAAAATCGTCTATATAAGTGAAGGGGATCCTCTAAAAACTCTATTGGCGAACGTGCCGAGAGTTTTTTAGAGGTGACCGAAGATAAAAAAGGAAGGAGAACCGCCATGGACGACAGCCGCATCGTAGACCTCTTTTGGGCCAGAGACGAGCGCGCCATCAGCGAGACCTCAATCAAATACGGAGCCTACTGCACACAGATCGCTCATAACATTTTGCACAATCTGCAAGACGCCGAGGAGTGTGTCAACGACACCTATCTCCGCACCTGGAACGCCATCCCACCGAGCCGCCCCACCAAGCTGGGAGCCTTCGTTGGCAAGATCACCAGACGGTTGGCCTTGGACAAGTTCAAGGCTCGATCGGCAGAAAAAAGAAAGGGCGATACCTTCGGCACGTCTCTTGAGGAGCTGGGGGAATGTATCCCCTCCCGAGAGTTTGAGGAAGAGGAAAGCGCCCGCATCATCGGGGAGGCCATCAACGGCTTTCTCAAAAAGGAGCTTCCCACGGCAAGAAAGATCTTTGTGTGTCGATACTTCTACGGGGACAGCATCGAGGACATTTGTCAGCGCTTCGACATGACCGAGGCCAAGGTAAAATCCTCTCTGTTCCGCTCCCGCAGACGTCTGCGCGCCCATCTTGAAAAGGAGGGTATTGGCATATGAAAGATAAAACGCTTCTCATGGCCGAGGCCATGTCCTATATTGACGACCGCTTTTTGGAGGAGGCTCACCCCGAGGCCTGCGGCTTGACACAGGCCAAGGTAGATCGAAGCAGAACGATACGCCGCATCGCGGCTGTTGCCTGTCTCTGCATCGTGGCACTCGGAATCGCCAAGCTCCCCGACTTGCAGGATATGGGTACGGCCGGCAATGCCGCCCCCGAAGCCGAGTGCCCCGTGAATACCACTATGGACGACGGCAACGGCGGCCATCGGTTCCCCGCCGAAAACGAGCCCGTCGAGGAACAAACCGACGCGGAGCAAAGCGACGCGGAGCAAAGTGACGCGGAGCAAAGCGACGCGGAGCCAAGCGACGCGGTTCACGAAACCGAGACCGAAACTTAACCCCCCTCAAAACCTCTAACAAATAAAAAAGGAGAACTGTCATGAAAAAGAGACTTACCACCGCCCTGTCCCTCATCCTCGCCGCCATCATGCTGATTGGCGCGACCCTGCCTATGGCAGGCTGTGCCGTTACGGTCAAGGCCGAGGAGATTTCCGCCGACTACACCCGTAAGGCCACCGAGGACGGCACCGTCACCGACGCCTTTGTCGCCGCCATGTCTGATTTCTCCATGACCCTGGTGAGCACCACCGTGGCAGGCGACAAGGAGAAAGGCAAGGACAATCACTTGGTCTCTCCCCTCTCGGCCATGATCTGCCTTTCCATGATCGCCAACGGTGCCAAGGGGGAGACCCTGACCCAGATGGAGGCCGCCTTGGGGATGGATATCCAGTCCCTCAACAAAGCGCTTTATGCCTACACAAGCGGTCTCTACGTGGGCGAGGACTGCAAGGTGTCGGTCGCTGATTCCATTTGGTACCGCGACAGCGAGGGGCTTAAGATCAAAGAAGAATTCCTGCAGACCTGCGCCGATTGGTATCATGCACAGCAGTACAAGGCTCCCTTTGACGAAGAGACCCGCAAGGATATCAACAACTGGGTCAACAAGTACACCGACGGCATGATCGACAAGATCTTGGACGAGCCTATCCGCCCCGAGGTCATGATGTACGTCATCAACGCCCTGGTGTTTGACGCCAAGTGGCAGGTGGAATATGAAAAGTCGGATATCTCCACCCGCGAGTTTACCTCCATTGACGGCACGGCGGCTTCGGTGGAGATGCTCCACTCGGAGGAAAGTGTATACCTCACCGTTGACGGCGGCACGGGCTTTGCGAAAAACTACAAGGGCAACCGCTACAGCTTCGTGGGTCTGCTTCCCGACGAGGGCATGGACGTATACGCTCTTGCCGCCTCCCTGGACGGTGCGGCCTGGCAGACCATGTGGGACGGTCAGACCCGCGAGACCGTCTACGTCCGCATCCCCGAGTTCACCTACGCCAGCGACATGGATCTGACACCCGTCCTGCAATCCATGGGCATGGTCAACCTGTTCAACGCCAACGCCGATCTGACGGGGCTGGGTACCTACGACGGTGAAAGTCTGTTCTGCTCGAGAGTTCAGCAAAAGACCTTCATTGAGGTCAGCCGTCACGGCACCAAGGCCGCCGCGGTCACTTGGGGGGATATGGAATGTGGCTCCGCCATGCCCATGGAGCCAAAATACGTATACCTTGACCGCCCCTTCGTGTACGCCATCGTGGACAACGACACGGGGCTTCCCCTGTTCGTAGGCGTTGTGACGGTGCTTGGGAAATAAATTGTTGTTTGCCGCAGTGCGGCGGCCAATGCCGGGGAGGTTCAACCTGTGCGCGCTTCATCACGCGATGGGTTGTTTGAACAGGTAAATTGCTGTTTAGCGGGTTTATGATGGTAGCGGGCGAAGCCCGTAGCAAAGCCTCCCCCTCTGGGGGAGGTGTCACGCTTCATGCGTGACGGAGAGGGTTCATTAGGTGGCAATTCGCGTTTTTACCCTCTCACCCGCCCGTCGCATTCGCTGGGCGGGAGCTCTCCCAGAGGGAGAGCCTTTCTTCGTGCCTCCTCCGCTAAACAACAATTAACCGTTATATAACCCCTCGCGGTATGCAGCTCGCACGGGATGCACCTCCCCGATATCGGAAGCCGCACTGCGGCCAACAATTTACCTGTCCAAACAACCCATCGCGGGATGTCGCCCGCATAGGTTGAACCTCCCCGAGCCAGAGCCCGATTTGCGCAAGCGCAAATGGCCGCTGTTGGCCGCAGGGGCCAATTTACCTTCCCTCCCCTCCAAAATCCTGCCCTTCGGCAGGATTTTTTTACTTCTTCCATAAATCTTCATACCACGGTCACAATCTTGTGGTATTATGTAAAATGAATATTTATGTAGAAAGGAGCCTTTTTTATGGCTTCCCAAAAGAAAAATACACCTGCTCAAAAAAACAAGCTCAACAAGAAAACCAAAAAGACCATCGTCACCGTCTCGGTCATCGCCATGGCCGCCCTGATCCTCGGCGGCACCCTCCTTGCCGTTTTTCTTGGAAACCAAGAGGACTACAAAAAGCTGGCCGCTGACCGCAAGACCGTAGCCACCTGCAACGGCTTTGAGATCCCCTACGAGGAGCTTCGCTTCCTCTCCAAGCTCTACAAGGACTCTCTTGAGTACGCCTACGGCGAGGGCATCTGGGACGATCCCGCCACCGCCGAGCAATACCGCGATGAGCTGGAAACACTGGTGATGGAAAATCTGAATGAAAATTACCTCATCCTCTCCGCCTGCAAGACCCTGTCCATCAAGATCGATTCCTCGGACCAAAAGGAATACGTCAACAAAGAGATGAAAACCCTTTTGGACAGTGATTTCGGCGGCAAGGAAGATGAGATGCGGAAGTGGATCGAGGAGCAAGGCATGACCGAAAGCTATCTACGCTTCTGTATCGGCGTGGAATATCTGCAGTCCGTTATTTACTACACCCTTCTGGATGCAGGCTGGTATACCTACGACGTAAGCAACATTGATGCTTTTATGGAGTACGTGATGACCAGCGAGAATTATGCCCGCACCATCCACGTATTCGTCAGCAACGACGAGGGCGACGATATTGATGCCAACCGTCAAAAGGCACAGACCATGTACGAGCACCTCATCGCCGAGGGCGACGTCGCCGAGCGCGAGAAGCTGATGCGAACCTACATAGGCTCTGCCAATAATGATGATCTGCAGATCACGGGAGACGGTTATTACTTCACTTACGGCGAAATGGAAAAGGCATACGAGGAGGCCACCTTCGCCCTGGAGGAAAACGGTGTCAGCGAGGTTGTAGAGACCTCGGACGGCTTTTACGTGATCATGAGACTTGCGCCTGATGACAAATACGTCACGCTTCACGCTCAAACCCTGCTCTCCTACTATCAGAGTGCCGCCATGGGTGCTTACATTGAGTCCTACGACGAGACCTGCCAAGTGGTCTTCAACGACTACGGCAAGAGCCTTGATCTTTTGAATCTGGAGTAAGCCATGGCATTCAGTAAAAGAAACCCCGGCGACCGCTACGCCAGGCGGGCGCTGCGGCGCGGGGCTCTGAAAGATCCCCGAAAGACACGACAAACCGTTCTGATCATCTCGGGAGCTTTGGTGGTGGTGATCCTTGCTTTGATATGGGGAAACCACCTCAAAGCCGAATCCGATGCCCGCCGTGCCGCCGAGGAAGCGGGTGAATGGTTGCTGGATGAAAACGCCGCCACGCCCATCCCCGTAGCTGTGCCTGCCATCAACGCGGGCTATGCTCCCCCTTCGGGCAAAATGGCCAATTCAGACAAGCTAAAGCTTCAAGCGGTGACCTTTGATCTGGGCTCCTGTACGTCGGCCCTGCCCTATAGCGTGTCTCTGCCCGAGGGTTCGGGCATGAGCATTGCCGACGGCGCTCCCGAGCTTGCGTCAGAGGTTAGGCGTTTTAAGAACGCGGGTCTGCGGGTCATTTGTGTCTTTACCGTCACCTCTCTGAGCGCCACGGATATGACGGAGCGCACCCTGCGCCAAGGCCAGGAAATGACCCTTTTCTCCCTCTTTGCCAAAGCAGGTGTGGATGAGATCCTGCTGTTGGGACTCCCCGTGGGTAACGATAGCCTTGACACGGCGGCCACAAAATATCTCATGGAGATAGAGACCCTCCTGGCCTCTGTCCCCACGACGGTTCCCGCCGTAGGCGTGGCGCTTTATCCCGCCGCCTTTGCGGGAGAGGTTTCCGAGGACGGCACGATCCTCTACGCGGGCAGTCTCACGCCCGGGCGGATGTTGGCGGTCTGTGATTACGTGACCCTTGACCTGCGAGGCCTCGGCACACAGGTGGATACGGTGCTTCAAGGGATGCAGTACGCCTACGTGCGGTATAATCTGCGGTTACTGACAGCCCAGACCCAGCCCGAGCTGACAGATGCAGCCGTGTCCCACGGATTTTCGAGAATATTGGAATTCGGAAAATAAGAAAAAGCAACGGATGAAAGCGGACTTCTCATAAGAATCATAAAACCCCGACAGATTTTTTCTGTTGTTCTTAACGGAGAATTGGGTAGCACAAATTGGCAGAGGACTTGTTTTCTCTGCCGATTTGTGATATAATGGAAGCGATAAAACTTTGGAGGAGTAAGTATGTCGCTTGATTACAACGAAAAGAATATTACTCTTGCAAAAAATCTTCGTAAAAATGCTACACCGCAGGAGAACCATCTGTGGTACGATTTCCTATCAAAATATGAAATCAGATTTCAAAGACAAAAAGCCATAGACAATTTTATTGCAGATTTTTATTGCCACAAAGCCAAACTGATCATAGAAATTGACGGCTCACAGCATTATACCGAAGAAGGCAGACAAAAGGATGAATTTCGTACTGAAATTCTTGAAGGTTATGATCTGAAAGTCATACGGTTTACCAACCGACAGATCAACACAAACTTTCGTGGTGTTTGCGAGTATATCGATGCCGCCGTGAAAGCCTCCCTCCGAGAGGGAGGGGGACCGCGTTAGCGGTGGAAGGAGCCTGCGTGACTTTAGGTTTGTGTTAACCTCATTGCAACGCACTCTCCCTCAGTCAGCTTCGCTGACAGCTCCCTCCCGGAGGGAGCCTTGGGATGCGTGTTACTTTAGGGGTATGGGCTTTGCCCGATGCCTTTGTAATACAAAGGCGAAACTGGCGATAAAAAGGAGGAGAACAATTGTGAAATCTTTTTTCGAACTCAAGACGAAAATGCCATATGATCTTGATGTCCTTGCGGATATGAAAGCAACAGCATTCGATTTGTTGTGTAACACAAAAAAAGAGAAATATACACAAGCAATTGTTTTATATTCTGCAACAGGAAATAAATATAATGAAATCATAAAAAATGCTTGTTCCGAGGATATGACGGAAGAAAAAGAATTGATTGAAAAACTAAAAGCCGCAGGAGATACAGAAATACGATATGTTTTATGTATGTGGCAAGATAACAATGTAGATATTCCTTCTTTTGCTTTTAGAAAAATGCTGTGTGAGTTAGATCAAAAAAATCAAGAAGCGGTATTATTTGTTATGACAACGGAGGATATATCTGCAACAAAAATGTCTGTAACAATGAAATAAAGATAACCCCGACAGAAAAATCTGTCGGGGTTAATTATTTGTTTACAGCGGAGAAAATTTTGCTTGCTCGTAGGGGAGACCTGCGGTCTCCCGCGGGCGAACACAGTTCGCCCTTACCGAGCATTATTAAATTTCTCCGCTAAGAACATCATCCATTTGTCTGTCGGGGTTTTTCGGTCTATATCCAATATCCTCTGAAGAGGTAACTGCATAAACAATACAAGCCAAAGATGAAAGCAAGTGGAATTACTATGAGCAATATTTTGAGAAATATTCTTAATCCTTTGTTACGGATATTTTTAATTCTGCCAAATGTATCATCGTATTTCGATCCAAAGGGCTTGGACAGAACTGTAAGTATAAGCTCTAAAATATCTTCCATGTTTTCTCCAATTTAAAATATTGTATGGTTATCGCTGTTTCGCCTTTGTATGGTGGCGATGCACGCAACGGGGCATTGAGCGAAGCCCATACCCCTAAAGATGCACGGCGCATCCAAAGGCTCCCTCCGGGAGGGAGCTGTCAGCGAAGCTGACTGAGGGAGAGTGCGTTACAATGAGGTTAACAAAAACTCAAATTCGCGCAGGCTCCTTCCACCGCTAACGCGGTCCCCCTCCCTCTCGGAGGGAGGCTTTTACGACGGCATCGATATACTCGCAGACACCACGAAAGTTCGTGTTAATTTGACGGTTTGTAAATCTGATCACCCTCAGATCATACCATTTGTAAACGTCCTTATATGAAATTCCTCACCGCGCCGTAGGCGAGGATCAGTCCGAAGATCACCCAGTTGAGCCACACGGGACGGGGAAAATTGATGGAATGACCGTACTTGACGTAAGGGGTCACGGCCGTGGGCACCGCCCACAGAATATAGCCCAGATACAAGGGCCACACGGCGTTGTAGGCAAAGGCAGCCCTGAAGTCCAGCCGAACCAGTGCCGCCGCCGCACGGGAAAGCCCGCACCCTGCACAATCCAGCCCCAAGGTCTGCTTGTAAATACAAGGAAGACCAAAGCCGAAGACGTTGACAAACAAGGCGTAAGCCAACAGCAAAAGGCATCCTCCGCCTGTGACCAGCAGCACTTTATGCAGGCGCTTTTTCTGCTCTTCATCAAGTCTCACGACCAACACCTCCTTGCTTTTGTCTTCGCGTCTATTATAACATATTTTGGCGAGGATTGCAAGGGACTTATGTTCTTTCCAGGAAATTGGCAAAGGAATTCTTGGCCCAAATGGTATAGCCGTAGATCTTGGAGCCGTTATCCAGCGGCACCAGGTCATCCGCCTTGTGGTCCCGACGGGCAAAAATGCCGTAAGGCACGGGATCGAAGATCATGATCTTTTCGGCTTCCGCATCGTCGTCACCGGGATAAGCAACGCCGTGCGTGGTGTACCAGGTATGAAGCACGATGCTGGTGCCCTGACCGCCTGACATAGCGGCGGCACGCAACGCCATACGCAGACGGATCTCATGCTTGAACTGATACGTGTCGTGCTCGCAGGCAATCACAGTGCGGCGTTTGCCCGTCCCTACCATGACTGCGCGGTAGACCTTGGGCTTTTTATCCGTGCCCGTACCGTCGGTATAGTCAGTGATGATGAGTCCGAAATACACGCGGCGGAAAAAGACCGACAGATAGGGGTGCCCCATATAGTCGTATCGTATCTCTCCCTTCGCCTGCATTTTTTTGAGCCGCTTTAAAAACTTCTTGCGGGAGACAAGGAGGCGGATGATATGAACGATCAGCAAGAGGGCGATCAAAACGGCGATGGGCCAGAGAAATTCTTTGATCAGCATCAGAGCGCCGAAGGTCAAGGTGTATATACCGCCCAGGATATTGGACAGGCCGAGAAGCGAGGCCAGAATCAGGCTCACGCCAAACACAACGGTTTGGATGATACGGGTACGGAGAGCGGGATATTTGACCCTTTCGCTGTAGAATTGAGCCTGCGCCTTCCAACGCCGAAACAGAAGATGCATCATCAAGGTACGCAGACCGAAGGCGAGCAGAACACCGCCCGACAGGCACAGCGGCGTGACCCAGGGATGGGTGAGCTTCAGGTTTGTCAGAACGTAAACCACGGACAGTCCTACCAAAGCGCCACAGCCCCCCGCCGAAACGGCAAGGGAGATGAGCCACTCCTTACGGCGAAGGAAATGACGGCGGGGCTCATCCTCGTGACACAGGGCAATAAACCCATGATCGTCTATGCCGTCCATAAAGGCCCACAGGGCGATCATCGCAGCCAGTACCGTCACGGGAGCCCAAATGCCTTCTACGCCCCTGACGGCGATGAAATAAACGGGACAAAGCCATGCAACGCAAATCAGCGCCTTGAGCGGCTGCCAAAAGCGGGTCATCACATCCGTCACCTCCTTGCTTTTTTTCGGTCTCCATTATAACATATTCTCATAAGGATTGCAAGAGCGCTATTCTACAGAAGCTCATCCTTTCTGAATTTCCGTTGGACGTAAAGCCAGGACAAAAGATCGCACAAAGCAAACACGGCCGCGATCACGGCACCCATGGCCAGGTCGTACAACAGACGGAAGGCAAAATTGGCAAATCCACCCGAAAGGAGCGTGAAGGCAATAAACAGGAGGATATAGGTGACCCCTGCCAGCAGTTCCGTTCTGTAATCTGCAGATTTGAGAATATAGCCGATTTCCGCTTTGAGGTTACCCGCCTGAAACCCAAGAGCTGCCTTGTAGGCCTTGCCCTTGTCACGATCCTTCGCCCGCTTGGAGGAGGCCATGAAAAAGACGATGACGGCGGGGATGCCCAAGAGGACGAGCATTTGGATGAAGGGATATTCCTTGAAGAAATTGGCCAGAGTCACAAGGACGTTGGCCCCAAGGATATAGACGGCCAGAAAAATGAGAACGTATTTGATGCCTCGGACGAGTTTTTGAAAGTAAAGTTTACGCATGGGGAGCTCCTTTCAAGTTTGATAAGGGCATTATAACATTATAGTTGGGTGTAAAGTCAAGGGGGATTTGAGGATCTCAACAATTTTTTTCAATCTTCCCACTCATGCCCGACAATGACCATCTTCCCCGTCTCGTCCTTTTCGAACTGCACGGTACATTTCGTGCTGTAATTGATTTTCACGGATACGCCAATATATTCGACGTTATCATTGAACTCGTCCGCCGTCTCGGGTGCTTTTAAAAAGAACAACGCAGATTTGTATTGATCGTTTGCATAGCGGTAGGTAATAGACACTACGGTACATTCGGAAAGCGCTTCTTTGCCAAAGCGCGCAATGGCTTCTTGGTGAGCGGTCACGTACTCCACAGCGGCAGTTCTGTAGGGGTCAAGGAAGCCGCTCACGCGCTGCTCCACCGAGAGGTTGTTTATGACCGAAGGAATATAGATAGCGGCACATAGACCCACAAACAACACCGCCGAACATATGAGCAGGATGATGATTTTTTTGTTTTTCATGTTTCTGTTCTCCTTTAGTGGATAAATATGCTGTCTCGTCAGTCATCCGCCTCCATAGCGCAGTCGATGGCCAGCACCAGGGCCAAGGCGTACAGCTCGTCGGCGGGGTCAGCGATATCCAACGTGTAGCAGTCGCCCCAAGTGAACCACTCCTTGTCAATGGCAACGACGGGACGGCCGTTCTTGGAGACGGTATAGCTATGCTCCCAGAATTCGCCCTCTACGTCCCAGCCCGCGCCCAGCACCGAATATTTGGGGCGGAAAAAGGAAAATTCCCGCACCACCTCGCCGATGAGGGTCTCTCCAACGTACACACGATAACGGGGCATAAAGCTCATGACCTTCTGCTCAATGTATGCCACTTCCCTGCCCGACATATCCTGCACGTGCAGCTTCTTTCCCCAGGAAAACAACTGGCCCTCCACGGTGTATCGGTCGTTGCCCATCTCGTCGGTGACGGTAAAACGGTCAGACCAAGTGAAAACCTTTTCTCGAATTAACAGTCTCATAGCACTACTCCTTTTGGTTTTTACTCAATCACTTAACAAGTTCATGTGATTGTCACATATATGATACCATAAGTTCACTTGATTGTCAATAGTTTTCCATAAACTTTATCTCGTTGTTTTCAAATTTTGTGAAAATATCCAAATATCATTTTCCTTTTTTGTGCAATCGCACATAACCGAAAGCTAAAAGCGGCCCGCCTCGATCGAGGCGGGCCGAATTTTCTTGGGAATCTCTAAAAACTCTATCGCCGAACGAGTGGCGGGCAATTTGTTGGGCAATTCGAACAAAAATTCGCACGCGTAGCGGACGTTAGTGGGGCTACGCGAAGAAGATCTCCCTCGCAGGCGAGGGGGTGAAGAAGTGCCAAAGAAAGTGCCGCCGATTCGTCGGTGAGAGAGTTTTTAGAGGTGACCTATTAAGAACGAATGGTAATGCCGTACATTCTCTCAAGTCTCTTGAGGATCTTGGAGGTGTAAGCGTCCAACTGCTCCTGATCCAGCGCCTTATCACCGGGAGTGAAGGTGACCTTATAAGCCACGCTCTTATGACCCTCGGGCAGGTTCTTGCCGCGATAGACGTCGAAGATCTTCACTTTAGAAACAGCGGGACAAGCGGCCTTGACGGCGCGAACGATCTCGCCATTGGTGATCTCCTCGCGGGCCACGAAGGCGTAATCGCGGTCCACCTCGGGGAACTTGGGAATGGGCACGTACTTGACGTGGCTCTTCACGGCGGCGGCCAAGGGGGCAAATTCCAACTCGCAAATATAGGCGGCTTTGCTGATCTCGAAGTCTGCAGTGACCTCGTAGGACAGCTTGCCCACGTAACCTACGACCTGACCGTTCAGAAGGATCTCGGCGGTCATACCGGGATGCAGGAAGGGCTTATTTGCCTTGCGATACTCAAAGCGGAGCTTGAAGGCATCGGCCAGCTTTTCGGTGATACCCTTGACAGTGAAGAAGGTCTCGTTGTCGCCGTAAGCACCCACGCAGACCATCATCTCCTCCACGGGACGGTCGCCGCTGCCCTTGGTAAATCTGCGGGCGATCTCAAAGAAACGGCCGCTTTCGTTGCCGCGCTTGGCGTTACGAGCCATGACCTGACAGAGGGTAGGCACCAGGGTGGTACGCATGATGGCGTAGTTGTCGCTGAGGGGGTTCATGATAGAGACGATATCGTTCTCTAAAGCGTCGGAAGGCAGACGGAGCAGATCCAGCTCGGCGCGAGAGTAGAAGGCGTAGCTGATGGTCTCAAAGCAACCGGCTTCTGCCAAGGTATCCTGCACCTTGTTGAAGATCTTCTGCTCGAAGGTGTAGCCGCCGCTGGTAACGTGGGCGTTCTCCATGAGCTTGGGGGTGATGTGGTCATAGCCGTACATACGGATGACCTCCTCGGACAGGTCGGGATAGGATTCCACGTCCTCGCGGTAGGCGGGAGCGGTGGCGGAGATATTGTCGCCGTCCACGGTCAGCTCGAAGTTCAGGCGGGACAAAATACCGTTGATCTCATCCACGGGAACCTCAATACCCAGCACGCGGTTGATGGCGGTGTAGGTGGTGGTCACAGGGGTGTTGGCTGCGGGAGCGCCGCCGATGTCATAGCGGGTGCATCCCACCTTACCGTAGCCGTACTCACAAATGAGGTGCAGGGCGCGGTTCATGGCAAGCTCGGTGGTGTAGGCATCCACACCCTTGGAGAATTTGGCGGAGGAAGCGCTGCTCTGACCCAGGGCGCGGGAGGTCTTTCTCACGCTGTCACGGGCAAACTTAGCGGCCTCGAAAATGATGTCCTTGGTGGTCTCGCGGATACCGCTGTTGAGACCGCCCATGACACCCGCGATGCACACGGGCTCCTTGGCGTCGCAGATGAGCAGGTTGTCGGTGGTCAGCTCAAAGACCTTCTCGTCCAGGGTCTGAATGGTCTCCCCTGCCTTGGCGCGGCGGACGATGATGGTGTTGTCGGTGACGTGGTCACAGTCAAAGGCGTGCATAGGCTGACCCAGCTCCACCAGGATATAGTTGGTGATATCCACGATGCTGTTGATGGCGTTGTGACCGCACATTTTGAGGCGTCTGCGAATGAGTTCGGGAGACTTGCAGACCATCACGTCCTTGACGTCGTGGGCGATGTAGCGAGGGCAGAGATCGGCGTCCTCCACGGATACGTGGATGGTCTCGTCATGCTCGGCAGAGACGGTATAGTCCAGCTCGAGGGGCTTCAGCTCACGCTTGAAGTAGGCGGCCACCTCGCGGGCCAGACCGTAAACGGACTGACAATCGGGGCGGTTAGCGGTGATGGTCACGTCGTAGATCTCCTGGTTCATATCCAGGACGTCCTTGATGTCGGTGCCGGGGGCCACGGGCTCGTGGAGGATCAGGATACCGTGAACGGATGCGCCCTCGTACCAATCGTCGTCGATGCCCAGCTCTTCACCCGAGCAAAGCATACCATAGGAGGGGACGCCGCGAAGCATACCGTTTTTGATCTTCACACCGCCTGCGAGGGTAGAGCCGTCCAATGCCACAGGGACATAATCGCCCACGGCAATGTTATGTGCGCCCGTGACGATCTGCAGCTCGGAGCCGTACTCGCCAACGTCCAGAGTGACGATCTGAAGGTGATCCGAGTTTTCATGGGGAACGAGGGTGAGGATCTTACCCACCACACAGCGGGAGATCGCGCCACCGAAATTGACGACTTCTTCCACCTCAAAGCCGCAGGAGAACAAACTCTTCTGCAAAACCTCGGTGGGGATGTCCGAGACGTTTACGTATTCATTTAACCAACTGATAGGTAACAGCATAATCTACACCTCACTTCTTGAACTGGGACAGGATACGGGTGTCACCGTCGAACAGGATATGGATATTGTTGACACCGTACTTGAGCATGGAAATACGGTCAAGACCGAAGCCAAAGGCGAGACCCGACCATTCATCGGGGTTCAGGCCGCAATTTTCGATGACCTTGCGGTTGACAACGCCGCCGCCGAGGATTTCGATCCAGCCCGTTCCCTTGCACAGGCTGCAGCCCTTGCCGCCGCACTCACAGCAGCTCACGTCCACTTCCACGCTGGGCTCGGTGAAGGGGAAGTAAGAGGGACGGAAGCGGGTCTTGGTGTCGGGAGTGAACATGGCCTTAGCCATGGTGTCAAGAAGTCCGTGGAGGTCGCAAAGAGAGAGGTTTCTGTCAATGACCAGACCTTCCATTTGATGGAACATGGGGGTATGGGTGGCGTCGTCGTCGCAACGGAACACGCGGCCGGGCACCAGCACCTTAAAGGGCGGCTCCCAAGCCTCCATTACGCGGATCTGACCGGGGGAGGTATGGGTGCGGAGCAGGAGATCGTCGTTGATATAGAAGGTGTCCTGCTTGTCTCTTGCGGGATGCTCCATGGGCGTGTTGAGGGCGGTGAAGTTGTGGTAATCGTCCTCGATCTCGGGGCCTTCATAGACCTTGAAGCCCATGCCGCCGAACACGTCGATGAGCTGACGGCGCACGATGGTGATGGGGTTGAGGCCGCCCACAGGCAGTTCCTCGCCGGGCATGGTCACGTCCACGGCCTCGCGGAGGTATCTCTCCTCCATTTCGCGCTGCTTGACGGTGGTCTCTGCCGCCTTGAACTGTTCCTCTGCCCAGCCGCGCAGAGCGTTGATGGCCTTACCCAACACGGGTCTGTCAGCGGGAGCCGCCTTGCCCAGCTCGCGGGAGAGCATGGTCACGACGCCGCTCTTGCCGAGGTACTCGCCCCACAAACGGGTCAGGCCCTCGGAGTTTGACACGCCTTCGAGATCAGCGGTCATTTTTGTTTTGATGTCTAAGATCTTTTCTTCTACCGATAGCATTTTTCTATCCTCCAATTAAATTTACAAAAAAATAAATCCCGCCCTACAGTTAGGGACGAGATGCTCGCGGTACCACCCTATTTCAGAAGTTTTCCTTCTGCTCTTTTCATGTGCATATTGCCGCACAGGCATCCGACTTAACGCGCCCGAGACCATCATCCCGCGCTTTTCGACGGAGGGCTCCCATACTGAAACTTCGGTCATCAGTCCGCACAGGATGCTCCCAGCCAACGGCATCCCTCTCTTTGGTGCTTCCCTGCGCCTACTCACGTATGCTCAACGCCCAATTATGGTTATTATACACGATTTCTCCCCTTTTGTCAATAGAAATTTTCAATTTTCTTTTTCTGAAAAATTCTGTCCAAACTTGCGCTTTTTACTTGCAATCCCTATTAAAATATGATATTATTTATATAAAGATATTCTTTAGGGAACCTCTAAATCTTCATATAAAGGAGAGAACGTATGAAACAGGCACAATGGATCTGGTACAACGGCGATTTTGAGCTTTACCACAGCATGAAGCTCCACGCGAGACGCGAGGAGTTCGGGGTAGAATACCCCTGCTTCTGGTCTTTGTCTGCACCCTACCCCACCGCCAGCTTCGCCAAGGCCTTTCACGCTGACGAGGCTGACATCCTCCGCTTGGTGACCCCTCACAAGGCCTACATCACCATTGACAACGTCCGCTATGCGGCCAACACCGATATTGCCATAGCTGCGGGCGACCACGTGGCTCGCGTGGTGATCCTCGCCCAGGAGGGCTTCCCCTGCATTTACATCAACTCCAAGTACCTTATCACCGACGAGACCTGGGTCTGCGACCACCTGGCAGGCGGCCCCGTTCCCGTAGGCACCTGGGATGCTTATACCTCCCCCGAGGATGATCCCCGCGTCTTCCCCTTCGCCTACGAGACCCTGAAGGCGGTAAAGATCACCAACACCGACGAGGGCAAGCTCTACGATTTCGGCCGAGAGACCTTCGCCGTGGTGCGGTTTGACGCTCACCCCGCCGCCAAGATCCGCGTAGTCTACGGCGAGTCCCGCGAGGAGGCCACCGACCCCGCCGAGGCCCTCATCCGCGAGACGGTCACGGGCAAGTCCCACTACGATCTGGCTCCCCGCGCCTTCCGCTATATCTGCGTCAAATCCGACGGTGCCGAGCCCACGAACGTGATCGCCGATTACGAATACCTGCCCCTCGAGGACAGAGCCTCCTTCTCCTGCAACCGCCGCGACGTGAAGAAGATCTGGGACATCTGCGCCTACACCCTTCACCTCAACTCCCGCGAGTTCTTCCTGGACGGCATCAAGCGGGATCGTTGGTGCTGGTCGGGGGATGCATATCAATCCTACAAGGCCAACAACTACCTGTTCTTCGACCCCGCCATCACCAAGCGCACCATCGTGGCGCTTTTGGGCAAGCCCCCCTACGAGCAGCACGTCAACACCATCAACGACTACTCCATGTACCTGATCATCGGCGCATACGAATACTATTTTGCCACGGGAGACAAGAGATTCATCGAGATCTACTACCCCCGTATCAAGGCGCTCTACGACTTCATTGAGGGCCGTCTGAATCATCTTGGCTACGTCTGCCACCGCCCCGGCGACTGGATCTTCATCGACTGGTCGGACATCGACAAGGGCGGCGACCTCTGCGCCGAGCAGATCCTCTTCTGGCAGTGCCGTAATGCCATGGCCGCGCTCTCCGAGCTTGTGGGTCTTGAAGGCGATCACTACCGCAATGCGGCCGACAAGCTGAAGAGAAACATCATGCGTGACTTCTGGCGGGAGGATCGCGGTGGTTTCGTGGACTGCTACACCACGGGGCGTGAGAACATCACCCGCCACGCCAACATCTTCGCCATCATGTACGACTTCGTCTCCGAGAAGCGGGCCCGCAAGATCACCCGCATGGTGCTGGAGAACGACGCCATCACCCAGATCACTACCCCCTACTTCGAGTTCTTCGAGCTCTGTGCCCTGGCCAAGATGGGCAAGCTGTCAGCGGTACAGAAGAAGATCGAGTCCTACTGGGGCGGTATGGTCAAGCTGGGGGCCACCTCCATTTGGGAGCAGTACCTCCCCGAGCAGGTGGGCATCCAACACTACGGTATGTACGGCATGAAGTACGGCTGTTCCCTCTGCCACGCCTGGGGAGGCGGTCCCATCTACCTGCTGGGCCGATACTGCCTGGGTGTCTACCCCACCTCTGTGGGCTACGAGACCTACGCCGTAGAGCCTAACCGCGGTACGTATAAGCACATCGACGGTAAGGTCCCCCTGCCCGAGGGCGGCGAGGTCACCGTCAAGATGGACGGACACACCTGCACCGTCACCACCACCCGTGCCGGCGGCACGCTGATCCTCAAGGGCAAGACTTATGCTATCCCTGTGGGCGAGGCGCTGACCGTGACCTATTGACAGTTTTTCTCATATCCTATCCGAAAGGAGCCCTCCTATGAAGAAAAAGCGCTACTCTCTCAAAGCTTCCGTCCTGTACGTGGTATCGGGACTTCTGCATTTCATTTTCATGTTTTTCGGCTATGCCAACGAATTTTCGGGACTGTATATCAGCCAAATGCAGGAGCTTTATTCGGTATACGGCTCCATCCGTTTCGGAGACGCCGCCATCGGCAGTTACCTCTGCGGTGTGGCGGAACAGCTCGGGCAGGCGGGGAAGTTCACCTTCTTCGCTACCCTGTCCACCGTTTTTGTCCTTGTGTCTATGGTGTTTGCGGTTGTGGTCATCGTCAATGGCGTGTTCGGTCTCATCAAGGGGCTGGCCCATATCGACATGACCCCCACCCTGCGGGACGCTGCCTTTGACAGCCGTGCCTCCCTGTGGGCAAGGCTGTATCAGATCTCGGTCTGGCTGTCGGTGGCTTGCCTCACCCTGGCTTGCCTCATGAATCTGCACACCATCGGCAGCACCACCTACTGCGTCCTGCCGGGTCTTGGCATGATCCTTCTGTTCCTGGCTGCCACGGTGGAGTTCATTCTTCTGTGCGTATTCAATAAAAAGACCGCCCAGCGCCGACAGGTCGTAGAAGCAGAGGCAGACACCTCGGAATGTCCCTCCTGTCAGGCACACGTGACCCCAAATACCCTGTTCTGCCCCGTTTGCGGTGTCAGACTCCGCCTGCCCGGTTCCGAGCCTACCGAAACGGCAACCGAGGCCGAACCCGCAGAGGAAGCGCCCCCCGAGCCCGAGGTCGTTCCCTTCCCTTACAGCAAATATTTCGGTGTCTTTGCCCGCGCCATGGAAGAGATCCGCGAGGGTGCCAAGCGGCGGGGCATATCCCAACGCACCGTGTCTTTCCTCACAGCGCTTTGCGTGATCCTCGTGGCCCTCTCGATTGCCGTCCAGGCAATCAGCACCATATCCATGCTCCCCGAGACCTTTATCTCGTCGCCCATGGGAAACGATATCTCTCCCCTCTACAGCGAAAGCACCAAGGACACCCAGATCCTGTCAAGCGGATATATTTTGGATGAGATCATTACGGGAACGGTGTACGACACCCTCTATTCTCTGGACGGAAAGACCGCCCTGATGCAGAACTATGAGGATGGACAGTATCATCTATACCTATGCCGCGGCACCTCTCTCCAAAAGTTCGCGGATCAATCCAACAAGGGTCACGCCATGTCGGCGGATGGCTCTGCGGTGGCGTACATCAACAACGACCGACAGTTGGTTTTATACCACACCGGCCGTAAAGACACCGTCACCATAGCAGGATGGACCCACAACGATTTCGTCCTCTCTCCCGACGGCGGCTCGGTGCTGTATAGCATCTACGGCGAAAAGGCCTCACCCCTATCCGCCTATATAGAGGGAGAGACGGTAGAGATCTCAAGCAACGGTTCCCCCATCGCCCTGACGAATGGCGGCAAGCTCATTTATTATTTTGACTATGACCTGGACGCCGTCTGCGTCCGAAAGAAGAGCGGTGAGACCACCGTGCTGGCCGAAGTCAAGGACAAAAACCGCAAGCTCGTTTGTTATTTGAACAAGGATCACACCGAGATCCTTTTCTCCCTGGCGAGTCAGGTCTATTACGCCCGCAAGGGCGGTGCCGCTACCCTGTTGACCGAAAACGGCATAAAAGCCATGGGGGATTTTGCCAATTGGTGTCGGGTCAGCGACAATACCCTGCCCATCGACAGCTTTGCGGGACAGTATTTTACTGACGAAAAAATCAATCTTTATTATATCGGCAAGGATGACCGCGTTTCTCTGGTTGGGAAGAACGTGGAGGCCTTCTCAACCTCTCTCACGGGAGACGTAACGTACTACACCACCGTCACCCAGGATTTTTACCGCATTGAGAGCCGCGAGCCCGAGAAAAAGGTCAAAGTGGCCATAGGCGTTGCCGCCTACATCCTGTCGCCCGACGGCCAAAATTGCTTCTATCTCGACCGAAACAACAACTACTGGCACGTTAAAGATGACTGCAAGCCCCGTTTTATCGCGGCGAACGTCCTGATGGGAACGGTCACGCGGGACGGCTACGGCCTCTTTATCATCCTGAACCCCGAAACAAAAAAATATACGCTCTTCGCCGCCCGTGGCGCAGGCAAGATCTATCCGATCGCCGAGGACGTGGCCGCGATCACAGCCACCTACAACCGCGTTTACTACTTTGTGGCCGCCGAGAGCGACGGGAAATATACGACCTGCAATCTATACGCCGCTTCTCGTGGTCTGAATTTCAGAGACGTCAAGCTCCTTGAAGCAAGTCATTGACAGATACCAACGGATAGAACCCACGAAAGGAACCATTATGTATATCGACATTCACGGAAAAAGAAGGCTGAAGCTGGGGCTTCACACCCACACCACCCGCTCTGACGGCCACAAGACCCCCGAGAAAGCCGTGGAGATCTATACCGCCATGGGGTACGATGCCATCGCCCTGACGGATCATTGGGTCTACGCCCCAACGGATATGGAGCGGGAGGGCATCAAACTGTTGTCCGGCTGTGAATACAACATTGGCGGAAGCGACGGTACGGCGGGTGTCTACCACATCGTGGGCCTGTGCATGGAACGCGAGCCCGAGATCGATCCCCAAGCCGCCAACGACACGGCTGTTCCCGTGGCTGAACGGGGACGGCAGATCATCAAAGCGATCCGCGAGGCAGGCGGTATCGCCGTGCTGGCCCATCCCGCCTGGAGTCTCAACACCCCCGAGCAGATCATAACACTCGGTGACTTTGACGCCTTGGAGATCTATAATTCGGTGTCTGATTTTGGTATGTCTGACAGGCCCTATTCGGGTCTTCAGGTGGATATGATCGCGGGGCGCGGGTGCTTTCCTCCCCTGACGGCCACCGACGACACTCATTACTACACGGGTGACGAGGGACGTGGCTTTGTCATGCTGGATGCCGAGGCCGCCGAAGCCTGCGGCGGTGGTGCCAAGGGGATCGCGGAAGGAATCAAGCAAGGGCGCTTTTACGCCACCCAAGGCCCCGAGATCCATCTCCGCCGTATCGACAAGCAGACGATCCATCTGACCTGCTCCCCCTGCGACAAGATCGTCTTTCTTTCCAACGTGGTCTGGGCCAAGGGCCGCGTCCTCCGCGGTAAAGATATGGTGGAAGCGACCTACACCATACATGAATGTGACACCTTTGTTCGCGCCGAGGTCACAGACAAAGACGGCCGACAAGCCTGGAGCAATATCATCATCCTTTGAAAATAAGATACCGTTTATATTTTCCAACATGATTGACAAATCTTTCCGTTATATGGTATAATGATTAAAATATCACTCTTATACAGGAGGCATTCATGATGAATCATCATTCCTCTCTCCCACTGCGTCTCCGCGTGCTGTCCGCCCTCATAGCCATGCTGATGTTGGGCGCTGCCCTCATCTCCTGTGGTGAATCCTTGGACGATCCCCAGGCCACCGACGATACCATCGCAGGCACAGAAGCATCAGCCGCCACCGAAGAAGAGATTGAAACCATCGTCGAGCACGACCTGCCCGATGAGTTGGACTACGGCAAAGACGAGGTGGTCATCGTCAGCCGCTACCGCGAAGGTTGGACCTCGGGCGAGATCGCCGTTGAAAAAATCACCAACGAGCCTGTCAATGATGCGGTCTACGAGCGCAATCTAAACGTAGAAGAAGAGCTGAACGTCAAGCTCGTCAGCCTGGAGGAAAACAATCCCGACCCCACGGCGCTGATGACCGAGATTTCCACCAACATCAAGAGCAACTCCGGCGACTATGACATCGTGGCCTGCGCCGCGTACGTCACGGTCAACGAGGCGCTGAACGGCACCTTTGCCGACCTGCGCCAGACCGACTACATCGACTTTGAAAAGCCTTACTGGTCTCAGGGCTACAACGAGGTCATTGAATATCAAGGCACCCAGTACACCATCACGGGTTCCATGGTGTTGTCTCTCTATCGCTTCGCTTTTATCACCACCTTCAACAAGCGGCTCTTTACCGAGGCCAAGGTTGAAGCCCCCTATGACGCCGTCAAGAACGGCGAGTGGACTCTTGACTATCAGACCTCCCTCGTCCCTCTGTTCCACAATGACAACGACGGCACCCCCGATGACGTCAATGACATTTACGGCCTCGTCACCACGCCTTACATCAGCGTTGACCCCTATTGGAGCTCCTGTGACGTGCCCATTGTCGGCCGTGACGCTGATGGCGGGTATGAGTTCATCTTTGACATAGAAAAGCTGTTTGACGTAACCGAAAAGACCATGAAGCTGTTCTATGGCACGGATGGGGCCACTTACACTTACGAGCATTACGGTTTGGATGACGAGCAGAACGACATCCGCATCATGTTCTCCACGGGCAACGCCGCCATGGCTACCGTGCGTATCATGGAGCTGGAATCGGGCGATATGCGCCAGATGGAAGACCAGTTCGGCGTATTGCCCATGCCCAAGTACGACACCAACCAGAAGCAATACAAGACCCTGCTTCACGACCAGTTCACCGTTATGGCCATTCCCACCACGGTGACGGGGGATCGCCTGAATGAAATGAGTGCGGTTTTGGAGTGCATGGCCTCCGAAGGCCATAAGCTGGTACGTCCCGCTTACTACGAGTCTGCCCTCCGCTATAAGTACATGAAGGATCCCGAGTCCTGGGAAATGATGGACATCATCATTGATAATATCTACATTGACGCAGGCATTATTTACACCAATGCCTTGCAGTCCTTCCACGACCAATTCCGTCAGATCATGACCAGCAAGCAAAACACCGTCTCCTCCTCCTATAGGGCCAAGGCAAGATCCGCCGAGCGCGCCCTCGGAAAGATGACGGAAAAGCTGGATGACCTAATCGACCAAGGCACCTGAGCCAAACAAAAAGCACCTGCCCACGGGCAGGTGCTTTTTGTTTTATCCCAACAAGAGATCAAAGATCAGCATGACACAGAAGCCCACCAGCAAGGCATAGGTCGCGCCGCGCTCGTGTCCGTGGGCATGAGTTTCGGGAATCATTTCGTCGCTGATAACGTACAGCATGGTACCGCCCGCAAAGGCCAAAGCAAAGGGGAGGATGACCGTGGAAATGCTGACGGCAAAATATCCGAGAAGCGTACCGAGAACCTCTACAACGCCCGTTGCCATGGCGATCACGAAGGTTCGACGGTGGTTCATGCCACCGGCCAGCATAGGTCCTATGATGACCATACCCTCGGGGACATTCTGCAAGGCAATACCGCCCGCGATGATCAGGGCCTCGGAGGTATTCCCCGTACCAAAGCCCACGCCCGCGGCGATACCCTCGGGAAGATTATGGATGGCAATGGCCATCACAAACAAAAGAACCTTGTTGAGCTGGGCCGTTTTGTCGGGATGGGATTCTTGATCCACCCCCGTGATGCGGTGCAGGTGGGGCACCAGCTTATCAATCAGGTTGACGCAGAGCGCGCCCGCAAACACACCCACCACGGTCATGAGAAGGGCGAGCAATTTGGCAGAGATGCCCTCTGCGGAAAAGATAGAAAGGCCATGATCCAGAGAGGGCAGGATCAAGCCGAGCACAGCGGCAGCCAGCATCACCCCTGCCGCAAAGGAAAGCATGATATCGCTGAAGGTGTGGCTGATTTTTTTGAACGCAAAGCCAAACAACGCGCCGATGATGGTCGCGCCGCCGACCCCCAGGGCTGTGAGAAAAACGATCTCCATGAAGTGAGTTCCTTTCCTGAAGTATTACTGACAGTTTATTCGACAAAATGCGTCTGCGACACAATTTTGGCCATTTCTCCAATACCCTGCCCCGCAAAGTGTATTCAAGAGAGTCTAGGCAGCGATGCAGCGCCCCTTAAAGTGCCTTCAAAACACCTGCCAGGCGGGATGCAATGATCACGTGGCCTGCATCGTTGGGATGGAGGCCGTCGGGACAGAGGGCATTTCTCTGGGACTCGATCTCGGGGTGAAAGCCTGCATTGGCGTAGAGGTCGCAGATGGGCAAGCCGTAATAGCCCGCCACCTCGCGGATGATCTCCACGTAGGTGCGGAGGGTGACCACGTCCTTAACCATGCCATCAGCCGAGACGCGCACCTGAGGAACCTCCTCAAACCAGCGGTGAAGGGGTGTCACCACCACGATGGTGGCGGTGGGGTACTTGTCAATGAGCTTGCGGTAAAGGTGATGGCAGGCACCGTAGAAGGTCTCGGGGGTGCGGTCGTTGGGCGTACCCATAACAGCCTCGCCGTGACCAAAGTCGTTGGTGCCGCCAAAGACCACGATGACGTCTGCCTCGGGAGTCATGGCATCAACGCGGGAAGCAAAGTACCAGTTAAACTCGGGGATATCCAGAGGGGTACGGCGATCGGCCAGACAGGTGCCGCCAATGCCGTAGTTGTTGGCTTCCTTGAGGCCAAGCTGCTCCTTCAGGAGGGCGTGATAGATTTTGGAAGGATCACTTGTGCCGTGTCCCTGGGTAATGCTGTCACCTAAAAAATGAATGATTTTTCCTTGCAGTTCCATAATATTTTGATCCTTTCTGAGTATCTGTATGGTTTATTTAAAAACAGCGCCACCCGGAAAAGGCGGCGCTGTAGCATTGATTATGAGGTTCCCGTAGGGAAATCTCCGTTATGAACCGAGCTCTGCCAATTTTGCGTTATGCTTCTCCAGATGTCTTTCCATAGATCTTGCCCAAGACTTGGTGGTAGAAACGATCTTGTTAGCGGTGCCGCTCAGCAGAGGACGGAGCTGATCGCGAATCACGAGACCGGTCACGATATTGCCGCAGGTGCTGGAGAAATCGAAGGACAGGGTGTTAAAAATGGTGTCCAGGATCTCCTGGGACTGAGGATCCTGCATATAACGCTCGGACAGGGTGGTCTCGTAGTAAGCAGGACGGACGAGCTGATGGCTGTGGTATCCAATGGCCTCCAGAACGGCACTGCACATATCCATGCGGTTTTGCTTCACGCCTGCGGAAATACCAAAGCCGGTGACCTGATCCTGCACGTAGGAGTAATAGTCCTTCTGTTCCTTGCTGAACTTGGGCATGGGGGCTATACCGTAGGACAGAGCGCCCACTTCGTTGTAGTTGGTCTCCATGTTATAGAACAGAATGGTGGCCATCATAGCCTTTTCAGCGGCGAACTTTTCGATGATGAAGCTCAGACCCACGTCATCATAGGTCGCGCTCTTGTAAACGTAGGTGCTGTCACTATTATAGAGCAATTGAACCTTATCGCACAGCTCGGTGAGGGGCTCGACGCCGGCGGTATTGTAAACCAGGTCGCGGGTCTCCTGATCCTTGATGATCATATGGATGTCGGAGGCGACCATATAGGGGTCAACCGAGATGGTATCGCCCGTGACGAAGGCGTGGAAGTCTTCTTCATCGTTCTTGCTATCACCGTTGGTGTCCATATACATATCCTGAATGATCTGGAACTGGTAATCCAGCGTCCATTCACCGTTGCGGACAGTCTCGTACAGGTCGGGGAGCTTGTATTCAGTGAACATTTCCTTGTTATAAATTGTCAGGTACATATAACGGAAGATGGAAATGGCGGCAGAGCCGGTCACCAGATACTGCTTGTTATCGGTGGTGAAGGTAACCATGTCGTTGTAGCCCTGGGTCCAGTAGTGCTTGGAGGTGTCTAAATACTCAGTCTGGTTCAGATCCTTGTAAAGACCCTCAATGACAGGGGTAATGGCCTTGTAGGTACCGTCGGCAACCAGGTCGTATTCACCCGCATTGCTCTGGAAGTCCATCTTGAGGTCATTGGCTACGTTGTCATCCTCATTAGGGATCATGTTCAACGTGACACCCAACTGCTCTTCTACGGTGACGTTTCTCTCGTACACGGCCGAGCTGATGGCACCGCCGTTGACGCCGCCCTCGCTCACAAGCTCGTCTTCACGGCCGGGGCGATCGGCAAACAGGAAATTGACCTCTTCTTTGCCGAAATCAAGGTCATCGGGGAGATCACAAACGTAATCGGTATTCACGGTTTCCTGCTCGTTTGCGGGTGCGTTGGTATTGTTTTCGGAGGGGGAGGTATCAGGCTCTTCAGTAATCGTACCGCAAGCGGCCATGGCCACGGTAGAAAGGCACATGAGCACGGCAAGGAGCATACAAAGGAACTTTTTCATGGTGGGACTCCCTTTCATATGATTTTTTGCGTTGTTAAAAAGGGTATAACTACCCTTTCCCTACAATATATTGTACCTCTTTCTGGAGATTTTGTCAAGGGGAATTTTGATTTTCGGAGAATTTTTATGAAATATCACATAAGCGAAAGAGCATCCCCGTTCATGGCGGGAATGCTCCGAGAGTAGTGAGATAAATTGTCGGCCGCAGTGCGGCCACCAGCGGCCATTTGCGCTTGCGCAAATTGGGCTCTGACTCGCCACCTGCGGCCATTTGCGCTTGCGCAAATCGGGCTCTGACTCGGGGATGTTCAACCCGTGTCAACCGTATCACGCGATGGGTTATATAACGGTAAATTGTTGTTTACGGGGGCACGAATATCTCTTGTAAGGCTCCCTCCGGGAGGGCGCGACGCGTTAAGAAAATATGCCGGTGGCATATTTTTAGCCAAAGCGGGAAGCAAGCTATGCTTGCGACCAGGGCCGAAGGCTG
>JAFTIL010000014.1 GCA_017456905.1 Clostridia bacterium | reverse complement strand
CAATAGCGACTCTCTGCTTCTGCCCTCCGGAAAGATGCTTGATCTTCGCGTTTTTCTTTTCATAGATATCAAGGGAACGGAGCATATCATCCATGCCCGAAATATCCACACCTTCAAGACGGAGAATGCCGATATTATCAGCAACCGTCATATCGTTTATCAGCTTAAAATCCTGAAAGATATAGCCGATCTTCTCAATTCTGAATTTGTCTTTGACCTTTTGCGCGGCTGCACTCATTTCTACACCGTCAATCACGATGGAGCCTTTTGAGGGAGAGAGAATACCCGCGATCATATTGAGCAGAGTGGATTTTCCGCAGCCCGATGCGCCGAGCAGCATATAGGATTTACCGGTTTCAAAGGTAATATCACGATATTCGATCTCGGTCTCGTTTTGAAACTGTTTGCCGAGCTTTTTTATTTCAATCATAAGTATTTTCCTTTCGTATTAAGATTTGATCTGATAATAGATCCAGTCTTAATCCGAAAGCTTCACCTTAAGAGCGACGGGAGTATCGTCATTGCCCGATGGTATAGATTTGTACGTGCTTGAAATTGTAAATATGATATTTGCTAATTGATGCACTGTAGCAGCAAGCCCAAGACCGATAATCGTGTTACGTGAAATTTCAATTAAAGCGCAAACAGTACATTCTGAACCGACGCAGTCGTGTGCGTGAGGCAAGAAAATGATAGAGGTATAGGCTATGATTAATAATATGCACAAAAAGGCAACAAGGCTTTTCCACTTCCTACTTTGCATTATTTTCTTATACCTCCAATTCTTAAATATTAATTTTGCATAAAAAAACATTATCTATACCGCGTCACTTTTTCGTTGGCAGTGTTTTTGACAGCCGCCGCATCCGCAGTGTGTTTCTTTTCCGTCACAAAGATGGTAATCACCACCCTCTATGCGAATCGTATATCCGTTCACAAGAGCTGAAGCGAGCTTCTTTCTTGCAGTATCACAAATAAGCTGTGCAGTCGCACGAGATACCTGCATATATTCAGCGCATTGCTCCTGCGAAAAACCTTGATAATCCACCAAGCGAATGCATTCATATTCATCAACAGTTAAAACGACTGTCTCCTCTTTAGGTGAATTAGCAACAAATGTATCTGCAACGGGCATTCTGCAAACCTTACGGCATTTTCTCGGTCTCGGCATCTCGCTCAGCTCCTTGTTTTTGGTATATGCCAATTATATCACGGTTTTTGGCATATGTCAATAATGTTTTGCGCTTTTGTTGCTAATTATTTTCCCTATTTGTAAACTAAAAAGGTTATAATTGAAATTCTTTTCGTAAAACCCCAAAATCATCTTAGCTTAACTCCTGTTTTTTTATCAAATATATTGAAAATATCAAATATATTGAAAATATATTGAAAAAAGCGTGATTTTGTAGTATAATAATTAAGTCATAATGGGTGCGTGTTTTTCAAAACAAACGTTACCCAAAGACACTTATGTTCGTTCAAAAATTTTGTGAATATAAAAGGAGATTTCCACTATGGAAAAGAAACTGCTTTACACAGGGAAAACCAAAAACGTATACGAGCTGCCCAACGGCAACTGCCTGCTTCTCTTTAAGGACGATTGCACCGGAAAGGACGGTGTGTTCGATCCCGGCGAGAACTCGGTAGGCCTTACCATCGAGGGCGTTGGTGATGTCAACCTCCGTATGTCCGTTTATTTCTTTGAGAAGATCAATGCCGCAGGCATCAGAACTCATTACGTCAGCGCAAACCTTGAGGATACCACCATGGAGGTTCTCTCTGCTAAGGTGTTCGGTAAGGGACTTGAGGTTATCTGCCGTTATAAAGCAGTAGGCTCCTTCTACCGTCGTTATTCCGATTACTGCACAGAGGGCCAGGATCTTCCCGCATACGTTGAGACCACCTTCAAGAACGATGCAAAGGGCGATCCCCTTGTAACAAAGGACGGACTCGTTGACCTTGGCGTGATGACTGCAGAGCAGTACGACTCTCTCAAGGCACAGACGCAGGCGATCACCAAGATTGTTGCCGATGACCTCAAGGAAAAGGGTCTTGTCCTTTACGATATTAAGTTTGAGTTCGGATACGATGCAGACGGCAACGTGATGCTGATTGACGAGATCGCATCCGGCAATATGCGTGTCTACAAGGATGGCAAGTATATCGATCCCATGACGCTTAATAAGCTCTTCTTCGCTTAATGGGAGGATTTTTTGGAGCAGTCTCAAAAAGAGATTGCGTTATGGATATTTTCTTTGGAGTTGACTATCACTCTCACCTCGGCACAAAAAGCGGCGGTATGATCGTTTATGATGCGCAGGATGGATTTCAGCGTCAGATCCACTCTATCGGCAACACACCGTTCCGCACCAAGTTTGAGAAGGATCTCGTTGACTTCCACGGTTGTAGCGGTATCGGCTGTATCAGCGACAGCGATCCACAACCGCTTCTCGTTCGCTCCCACCTCGGTATTTACGGCATCACCACGGTAGGATGTATCAATAACGCAGAGGAACTGGTAGAAAAGTATTATTCGGATCACGGTCATCAGTTTATGGCAATGAGCTCGGGCAAGGTCAATACCACCGAGCTTGTGGCAGGACTGATCAATCAAGCGGACGATCTCGTATCAGGTATTCTTCACGCACAGGATGAGATCGACGGCTCTCTGACTTTGCTCATTTTGACCTCGGACGGCGAGGTGATTGCGGCAAGAGATAAATACGGTCGTCTGCCCGTTCTTATCGGTAAGAACGAGGAGGGACACTGCGTGTCCTTTGAGTCCTTCGCTTATACCAAGCTGGGATATGAGGATGATTATGAGCTTGGCCCCCGTGAGATCGTCAAGCTTACGCCCGATAAGATAGAAACGCTCTCTCCTGCGGGGGATAAGATGAAGATATGTGCTTTTCTCTGGTCGTATTACGGCTATCCCAATTCTCGCTATGAGGGAAGAAACGTGGAGGTCATGCGCGTGACCAACGGTAAGATCATGGCACGCGACGAAATGGCAAGAGGTGAGCTTCCCGAGGTTGATTTCGTGGCAGGCGTTCCCGATTCGGGGGTACCTCATGCTATGGGCTATGCAAGACAAAGCGGATACGAATACGCCCGTCCCTTCGTCAAATACACTCCAACTTGGCCGCGCTCCTTCATGCCCGCCAATCAGAGTGTCAGAAACCAAGTAGCCAAAATGAAGCAGATTCCCGTTCCCGAGTTGATTGAGGACAAGCGCCTTCTGTTCGTGGACGATTCCATCGTACGAGGCACACAGCTTCATGAAACCGTAGATTTCCTTTACAGCGCGGGTGCTAAGGAGGTACATATGCGCTCGGCTTGTCCGCCTATTATGTACGGCTGTAAATATCTCAGCTTCTCCCGCAGCAACTCGGATAAGGAGCTTCTCGCCCGTAGAATGATCGACCAGCTTGAGGGTGACGAGGGAGATAGGCATATTGAGGAATACGCAGATGCCGGCACCGAGAGAGGAAAATGCCTCCTTAAGCGTATCTGCGAGGAATTTGGCTTTGACTCCTTGGGCTATCAGTCCCTTGATGGACTGCTTGAATCCATCGGCATCGATAAAGAAAAGGTCTGCACCTATTGCTGGACAGGAAAGGAATAATACGGAGAAAAAATATATGTCAGAAAACGTTCGCCTCGAAGCTATGGAGCGTATGACAACCAAAGCGCTTGCGGATGCAAGGCCTTGGCGGGGTTCATCATCGTGGAGTTCATGAAATACAAAAAGAGCATCGCTGTTGCGATGCTCTTTTTGTATTTGGTGCACCTTCAGGGATTCTGAACCCCCATGCGCGCCAAGGTCTCTCTGATTCTTAGTCTCCCTATGCGCGCATATGCCAAGGGCAAGGCCCTTGGCGGGGTTCATCATCGTGGAGTTCATGAAATACAAAAAGAGCATCGCTGTTGCGATGCTCTTTTTGTATTTGGTGCACCTTCAGGGATTCGAACCCGGGACCCACTGATTAAGAGTCAGTTGCTCTACCAACTGAGCTAAAGGTGCGTACATTTGCGATTTTCCACAGGGAAACCTCATATTTACCCGAACATTATAGCACACGGATTTTTAAATGTCAATACTTTTTTTGAAAAAATCAGAAAATTTTTATAAGTTATCCTCTCCCTTGACATTTTTTCTTCATCGTGCTATACTTTACTTGTATATTGAACTCACGAAAGGAGTCGCCTATGCTACACTTCCCTAAGACAAATATGCTTCATGAAGCCGACGCGGCCGCCGAGCAAAAATATCTCCGCACAGGTAAAACACCGCCTCATCCCGCCGTAGAGGTCCTGCTTTTTCTTCTGGTCTTCCTGGCGGCTACGATGATCCAAAGCATCATCATAACTCCCTTCCAGTTGGTCGCTATGATGACAGGAGACACTTTCAAAAATATTTTACTCTATCCCCCTACAAGCTATCAAGAAACAATGGAAATGGTCACGGCCCTGCTTTCGTCCTTTCCCGATTGGTTCATGGTAGTCCAGTTATTGGCGACTTCGGGCACCATTGCGGCTTGCTTTGTTTACTGCCGCGCCTTTGAAAAGCGGAGTTGGGTCTCTTTGGGCTTTACCAAAAAGGGTGCTGTCGCTGAGTATGCTGCAGGTCTCGGTATTGGTCTTGCCCTGTTCGGAAGTGCCGTAGCCATTTGCGTGGGTACGGGACATCTGACGCTCTCGATAAACTCAGCGCCCGCTATAGGCATGATTTTCTTATATTTTCTCGGCTATATGATCCAGGGCATGAGCGAGGAGATCCTCTGTCGCGGATACCTCATGGTATCTATGCAAAGAGGCTGTCCCCTGTGGGTAGCCGTACTGACCAACGCCTTGATCTTCACCGTTCTGCATTTGGGCAATCCCGGTGTGACCCCTTTGGCGTTGCTCAACCTGACCCTGTTCGGTATCTTCGCCTCTCTCTATACCCTACGTCGCGGCAGTCTCTGGGGCATCGGTGCCATCCATACCATCTGGAATTTTGCCCAAGGAAATATTTTCGGCATCTCCGTCAGCGGCCTCTCGGGCAGTCCCTCGGTTTTGACTGCCACCGCAAGCGAGGGCGGCGCGTTGATCCATGGCGGTTCCTTCGGCATGGAGGGCGGTCTGGGTGTTACCATCGTATTGGTCATTGGTTGCGCGGTGATGTTGGTGATGAAAACGAAAAAGAGCGAGATCTCATCCCTTGAGCCCCCGAAGCAATAGCAGATAAAAAGTCCACCGCCAAGGCGGTGAACTCTCAATAAGCAAAACCGCAAGGATGACTCCTTGCGGTTTTTGGATATTCGATTGAGATTACTCAGCGTCAGCGGCCTCAGCGGTCTCTTCGACGGCCTCAGCAACTTCCTCAACAGCCTCAGCGGCCTCGGTAGTCTCGATGAGAGCCTTAGCCTCCTCGATGAGAGCACGGATGGAAAGGCTGACCTTCTGCTTCTCATTGTCGATGTCGATGATCTTGACGTCAACGACCTGACCGACCTGCAGTACGTCCTCGGGCTTGCCGATCTTGTGGTCAGCGATCTGGGAAATGTGGATCAGACCGTCCACGTTCTCCACGATCTCTGCGAATGCGCCGAAGGGCATGAGGCTCACGATCTTAACGGAAGCCACATCACCGACAGCATACTGATTGGTGAAGATGTACCAGGGGTTAGTCTCAGCAGTCTTGCAGCTCAGGGAGATGCGCTTATCCTCGACGTTGAGCTTCTTGACGTAAACAGTCAGTTCATCGCCAACGGAAACGACCTTAGAAGGATCGCTGATGCGCTTCCAGGACAGCTCGGAAGCATGGACCATACCGTCTACACCACCCAGGTCGACGAATGCACCGTAAGAGGTCAGGCTCTTAACCTTACCGGTAAATACCATACCCTCCTCGATGGTCTCCCAGAAAGCCTTCTCGCGGGCACGGCGCTCTTCTGCCTGAACGGCACTGATGGAGCCCTTAGCCTTCTTGCCTTCCTTGATCTCAATGACACGCAGGGTCACGTTCTGGCCAACCAGCACAGCGAAGTCCTCGCCGCGGGGGATGCCGGTGAAGCGAGCGGGCACGAAGACCTTGTTGTTGTAAACAACGACCTCAACGCCGCCCTTGTTTGCGGCAACGACCTTGCCTTCAACGTTTTCCTTGGTCTCGCAAGCCTCGACCACCTTCAGCCAATTCTTATCAGAATCGACACGCTTCTTGGAGAGCTCAGCGAAGCCTTCGACGTCGCTGACACGGATCACGAATGCCTCCACCTCATCTCCGATTTTGAACATCTCTTCCAGACTAGCAGAGGGATCATCTGTGATTTGTGCCTGCTTGATCACGCCGGTGACTTTTGCACCCAGATCAAGCTGGATCTCGCCTGCGTTGATGGCAGTAATTGTGCCAACCACGGTATCTCCTGTATTTAATGTCTTGAGAGACTCTTCGAGCATCTCTGCGAAGTTTTCGTTAAGAATCTGTTCGCTCATTTTGTTTGAAACCTCCTCTATAATATCGTGTGGGGTTGATGCCCCTGCCACGACCCCTGCTTTATTGCAGGAAAACGGAATTTTGTTTTGCAGCTCTTCAGCTCGCTCGACCCACACAGTGTCAGCGCAAATGCTCTTACAAATGGTATACAGCTTAGCGGAATTTGAACTGTCCCGCCCGCCGATGACCACCATAAAATCGCACTTGTGTGCAAGGTCTGCGGCCTCCTTCTGCCGTGATTCCGTAACACTACATATTGTATCAAAAATCAGCGGATTTTTAAAGTCCCTTTTTACAAGTTTTTTAATTTTTTCCCATTCAGCTAAATTTTGCGTCGTTTGTGCCAAAAGTATTGGTTGTTTTGCACAAACTTTGTTTAATTCCCCTTCCGAAATTGCCTTTTCAAAGGCATCGGCAGTAGAAAAAACGTATTTTTCACCTCCAAAGCGGCTCAAAAAGCCAATGACCTCGGGGTGAGACTCGGAGCCAAGGACGATGAGAAACCGTCCGCTCTCTCCTTCCGCCGCCTCTGCCAAGGCTTCCTCCCACTGCATAGCAGCAATGCGATGGATCTTCTTGACGTAGGAGCAGGTACAATCCACGAAAGAAAAATAGGGATTGCGTTCAGCGCAGGATACGAGCAAGGCCTCGGTCTCACGGGTCATACCGTGAGCACGGACGAAGACCTTGACGGGAGATGCCTCCGTAGCCGACTCAGCCAGCGCGGGGATCTCTTCTGCCGAGGTAACATTGACGCCTCCAGCCTCCAGACGGCGGTTGTAGGTCTCGTTATGGATCAGCCGTCCCAAGGTATAGATGCGCTCCCCCGGGATGTGTTCGGCCATTTCTTTTTCCACGGCGGCGGTGGCACGGGCCACGCCGAAGCAAAATCCTGCGTTTTCGGCGACGACGACTTCTTTTTTCATGGATTCTCATCTCCCAACGCACAGACCTTCTCAAACAACTCGCCAATGATGCGCTCGTACTCGCCGGGAGCCTCGGGATCATAGTTCATCTCCGCGGGGGTGATAGGCTTACCGATATAAATGTCCTTACGGCAGAAGGGCTTTGCCTTGTGTTTTTTGACCTTGATAAACATGGGCAAAACCGGAACTCCGGCCTTGAGAGCGATCATAGCCGCGCCCATTTTGGGCTTGGTCGTACGAGGATCGGTATCATTATAGCGATGACCCTGCGGGAACATACCCACAGTCACGCCATCCTGTAGCATTTGAATCGTATACTTGATAGCGCTCACGTCTGCGCCGCCACGGTTCACGGGATAAGCACCCAAGGCGCGGATCAGCCAGCCCAAAAGAGGGATCTTAAAAAGCTCCTTTTTGGCCATAAAATGAGGCTGTCTATACTTCAAGGCGCAGCAAAGAATGACGGGGTCACGCCAGACCATATGGTTGCAGATGACAAGACACGCGCCCTGATCGGGCAGAGGCTCGTTCTCAGCTCCGTGGACATGGATGCGGGTGATCCAGCGGATGGGGGCCGCCAACAGGGCGTACACCACGGCGTACAAGCGGCTGCGGGGACGGATCTTTTTTACTTTCTTTTGCTTCTTATCACTCATGAAAGCGCGATTCCTTTCTCTGTGGCTATCTTTTGGATCAGGCAAAGCAGTTCGGCAACAGAGGCGTCAAAATCAAGGTCGGAATTATCAAAGATCACGGCATCGGCGGCAGGGACAGCAGGTGCAACGGCACGGGTACGGTCGGCCTCGTCGCGGCGGTTCATATCCGACAGGATCTCCTCGTAGGAGGCGGGCATTCCCTTCTCCATCAACTCCTTGTAGCGACGGCGGGCGCGTGCCTCGTTGGAGGCGGTCAAAAAGACCTTGACGTGAGCATCGGGTAGAATGACCGTGCCAATATCACGACCGTCCATGATGACGGAGTTCTCAGCGGCGATTTTCTTCTGTGTATCCAACAGAAAAGCTCTCACCTCTGGAACGGCAGACACCGCAGAGGCGTACATAGAGATCTCGTTCTGTCTGATACGGTCACCCAAATTTTCGCCGTTAAGATAGACGCACTGGACGCCGTTTTCATAACGGACCTCAATGCTGATCTCGGGCAGATAAGGTACGACATCGGCAGCGTTGTCCACGGCGATACCCTGCTCTCGGGCATAGTATCCTACGGTGCGATAAAGCGCGCCCGTGTCCACGTAAATGATCCCCAAGGCCTTGGCGATCGCCTTGGACACTGTGGATTTCCCTGCCCCGCTGGGGCCGTCGATGGCAACTTGAATGTGATCCATATATACTCCTTTGGAGAGTACGCAAGGGGGGACTTTTGAAAAAGTCCCCCCTTGACCCCCTCAAAACTTTTTAAAAAATAATGAATAGGCCAAATGATTGGACAATGGGAGATTTTTCTTTACCCTCATGGGGCCCCTACCCCATTCGTTGCTATTGTTCTGTCACCTGCGCCACGACTCCCAGTGCCGCCAGGCGGGCAGTGGAAAAGGCAATCTGCAGGTTGAAGCCACCCGTGTAGGCATCCACGTCCAGAAGCTCACCTGCGAAATACAGGCCTTCGCACAGCTTGGACTGCATGGTTTTGGGATTGACCTGCTTCACCGACACGCCGCCCTTGGTCACAATGGCTTCCTTAATGGGGCGGTGGGTGGTGGGATGGAGGGTCAGCTTTTGGATGACCTCGCCCAACTTTTTTCGCTCTTCTTTAGTGATAGCATTGACCTTTTTGCGGGGGTCGATGCTCGACAGCTTCACCACAGGCTCAATGGCCTTGAGGGGGAGCAGATCGGAGAGGGCGTTGATGAAATCTTTATTGGCATACTTTTTGAAGTCGGACAGGATGCGGGCATCCAGCTCGGCCTCGGAAAGCGCGGGTTTCAAGTTGATATATAACTCGTATCGTCCCGGCACCAGGTCGGGCATATGAGCTGAGGCGCTGAGGATGAGAGGGCCTGTTACGCCGTAGTGGGTGAAGAGCATCTCACCGAAGTCTTCGTAGATGTTCTTTTTCTTTTCTTTGTTGTAGACGGTCAGCCGCACGTTGCGAAGAGACAAACCCATCATATCCACGCAAACTGAATCTGCACACACCAGCGGCACCAGGGACGGGATCGGAGACTCGATCTCATGTCCTACGGCTTCGGCCAAGTCGTAGCCATTGCCGTCCGAGCCCGTGGTAGGATAGGATGCGCCGCCTGTGCAGAGGATGACGGCATCGGCAAAAAATTCTCTTTGCCCACAGGCCACGCCGATGATACGGGTCTTTCCCTCTCCGTCGGTCTCGGTCAAAAGACGGTTCACTCGTCCCGAGGCGAACTGAACTCCCAGCTCGCGGCAACGCTTAACGAGCGCATCCGCGATATCATGGGCATTATCCGACACGGGAAAAACCCTGTGTCCACGCTCCACCTTCAGAGGTACACCAAGGTTTTCAAAGCAATCCATGACATCCTGCGTGGCGAGCGCACTGATCGCGGCATAAAGAAAGCGGGGATTGGTGGGCACGTTGGCAAGGAAGGTATCTCGGTCACAATCATTGGTCACGTTACAGCGGCCCTTGCCCGTGATGCGTAGCTTCTTGCCCATGCGGTTATTCTGTTCAATGACGGTGACAGTTATATCACGGGACATCTCTGCCGCGCTCATAGCGGCAAACAGCCCCGCGGCACCGCCCCCGACGATGACGATGTTTTTTTTCATGATGATTATTTAGGGGTACACAAGGGGGACCCGCACTGCAAGCAGTGCTTGAAAAGGTCCCCCTTGACCCCCTCAAAACTTTCAAAAATTATAATTAGGCAAGAGATCAGATAGCGGAGGTAGTTCGATACCCCATGGGGTCCCTGCCCCATTCGTATATTCAGGCAACGCTTTTATGAGCCCTTACTGAGGATTTTTCAGATACACATCATACTCGTCCCACATGACCTCCAACTGACGGAGTCTACGGCTGACCTCCTCCTCGCGGGCGCGGGAGACAGCCACCACCAGGGCATTGAGTATGCTCATGGGGGGCACGAGAGAGTCCATAAAGGAAGCCATATCGCTCTGGGCGACCAGTACGTGGTTATCCTCCGCGGCGATGGGGGAATCATAGGAATCTGTCAACGCCACCACCTGTGCTCCCGCTTGCTTTGCATAGGACACGGCGCGGATCACGCGCTTGGAGTAACGAGGGAAGCTGATGGCGATCATCACGTCTCCCTCCCTGACGTTGAGAATCTGCTCGAACAGCTCTCCGCCCGAGGTGGTTTCGATGAGGCGGACGTTATCGAAAATCATTCTGAGGTTATAGTTGAGGAAGCTTGCCAGCGTATAGGAAGAACGGACACCGATGATGTAGATATTCTTTGCTTTGACAATGGCATCTACGGCGTTTTCGAAATGCTCACGGTTGACGCCCTCCAAGGTGCGCTTGATCTTATCCACGTCGGACATCAACACCTTCTCCAGAACGTCGCCTTCACCGATCAGATGATTGGTGACCTCCATACGCTGGAAGGAAGTGAGTTTGGTGCGGATCAAATCCTGCAACGCTTTTTGAAACTCAGGATAGCCCACGTAGCCCAGCTCCATCACGAAGCGAACGACGGTAGATTCCGACACGCTGACCTCAGAGCCCAGCTTGGCGGCAGTCATATACGCCGCTTTATCGTAATGTGCCAACAAAAAGCGAGCAATTTGTCTTTGACCCTTGGAAAAGCCGTCCATATTTTCTTCAATGACACGCAAAATGTCTCTCTTCATGGTGCAAACTCATCCTTTTCCTTGTAGAAATTAGTTGAACGATAGCTAAAAACGCCATTCGCGTCTTATTATTTTATCATATACAAAGCCAAAAGTCAATATATTTTTGTTGAAATTTACGATTTTTGCTCCAAATGGCAATCGAACTTTGAAAAAATCAAAAAAACTCTTGACAAGCAAGAAAAAGTATGGTAGAATATTGTTTCGGTACGGGTAGTTTTATGCACCCGTCTCCTTACTGTGCATAAAATTTTCAAGATGCACGGTCTTTTATAGTCCATAGGGAGGTAAACAAACATGGAAAAGATCAACAATTATTACGAGAGCCTGTTTATCGTCGATTGTGCTGACGGTGAAGAGGCTGCCAAGGCTTCGGTTGAGAAGTTCGTCGGCATCATCAATGCCAACGCTGAGACCGTTGTCGAGGTTGCAGAGTGGGGCAAGCGCCGTCTTGCATACCCCATCAACGACAGACCCGAGGGCTACTATGTCGTAGCTACCTTCAAGGCTGCCCCCGAGTTCCCCGCAGAGCTGGAGCGTCTCTTCAACATTGACGAGCACATTCTCCGTTCCGTTCTCATCCGTCTCGATTTCGAGCCCACCGCTAAGGCGCCTGTTGTCGAGGAGGCTCCCGTTGAGGAAGCTCCCGTCGTCGAGGAAGCTGTCGAGGCTCCCGTCGAAGCTCCTGCTGACGCAGAGTGATTCGACTCGTCCCAAATAAACTTTCAGGAGGTTCATGATGTCTCTTAACCTGAACAAGGTCATCCTGGCAGGTCGCATGACCGCCGACCCCGAGCTGAAGCAGACCCAGACCGGCATCGCCGTGGTCTCCTTCACCATCGCCGTGAATCGCCGTTTCGTTTCCCGCGACAGCCAGCAGGGTCAGCCCGAGGCTGATTTCTTCCGCGTTACCGCATGGAGAAGCACCGCTGAGTTTATCGCAAAGTACTTCCACAAAGGCTCCGCGATCTGCATTACCGGCAGCATCCAGAACCGTCAGTGGATCGACCAGCAGGGTCAGAAGCGCTACTCTACCGACATTGTTGCCGACGAGGCAAACTTTGTGGAGAGCCGTAATGCTCAGGACACCATGTCCGCTCCTGCAGGTGACGTTTATGCCGCACCGGCCTACGCATCTCCCGCCGCATCCGCGCCCAAGTTTGAGGAGATCAAGACCGATGACGACCTGCCCTTCTGATCTTTGATCGGATCGGCAAAACAATGTGCTAAGGCACACAAAATTTTATGAAATAGTCGTAAATATACGACAGGAGGATTAAGATGGATAGAACCGAGAACACCGCTCGTCCCGCACGCCCCTTCGTGCGCAACAAGAGAAAGAAGGTCTGCATTTTCTGCGCAGACAAGGTCGCTTACATTGATTACAAGGACACCAAGAAGCTGTCCAAGTTCATCAGCGAGAGAGGCAAGATCCTGCCCCGCCGCATCTCCGGCGCTTGCGCTAAGCACCAGAGAGAGGTCAACATCGCTATCAAGCGTGCTCGCCAGGCAGCTCTTCTGCCCTTCATCTGCGATTGATCAAAACTCGAATACCGCTTGCCAAAGGGCAGGCGGTATTTTTTATTCCCTTTTCGCCGTTTGCGGAGAGATGTACTGCAGCATCAAGGCAAGAACAAAGATAAACGATGATAAAATGGGCGAGCCCCAAAGCAGTGCATATCCCGCCAAAAGCCATAAAGCCAGAAGGCAGAGGGTGGTGGTGATCCTCAGAGCTGTTGCTGCCACCGCTGGGGAAAAGAAATAAGACAGGAGAGCACTCAGCATTCGTCCGCCGTCCAGCGTACCCACCGGCAAAAGATTCAAAAGGCCCAACCCTACAGAGGCGTAAAAAAAGTATTGAAACGGCGAATGGTCCACCCTCCCGTTACTAAACCCACACACGGCCAAGGCACAAAGAGCGTTGACGGCAGGCCCACTCAAAGCGATCCCAAACTCCTTGCCATAGGAAAGCACGCCCTCCATCCTCATACGGGCGCCCAAAATTCCCACACGCACCCCCGTTATCTTAACACCGCACACGGCGGCCGCCACGTAATGACCCAATTCATGCAAAAGGGCGGCAGGAACGACAGCAAGCCATTCCCATTCGTCACCGAAGGATATCCCCACAACGATCAGCAGGATCCAAACAACCGCCCCATAAAAGGCACGCGCCCTTTTGTTCATATCCCCGAACCTCCCTTCTTCATATAACATGAGGTGAAACAATTTGTGAATGTTTCGCAAAAATTTTTCACAGGTGCTTGACAATCGTTTGATTGTACGATATAATAAATCCATACCACAAGCAAATATATGAATAAAGAGGTAAATTTATGAATCTTGAAATCAATGACTCCCTGATTCCCGGTACTCGACTGAAAAAGAGCGAGATGGGCAACGTGACAGGTCTGGAGTTCCTGTCCAAAGTGTTTTTTATCAGCGAAGGCGTTATGCTTTCCCAGATCCGCGAGGTATCCGGCATTGACGGTTCCACCCTCCAGAACTGGACCAAGCGCGGCTGGGTAGAGAACGCCCGCCTGAAGAAGTACAACATCGATCAGGTGGCCCACATTCTCATCATCAATATGCTCCGCTCCTGCATCCAGTTGGACAAGATCGCCCTGCTCCTCCACTACATCAACGGTAAGCTCGACGATACGAGCGACGATATCATCCGCGATTCTCAGCTTTACGATTATATCTGCCGCATTCTGGACAAGCTCATGCAGCAGGATGTTTGCTCTATGGTCTCCATTAAGGAAACCATCCGCGAGGAGATCGCAGGCTATCAGGAGAACATTTCCGGCGCTGCCGACCGTTTAGCCAACGCACTGGAGATTATCATCGTTGCATACTACGCCGCCCTCATCAAGCGCCGTTCCGATGAGATGCTTACCGCCCTCATGAACCGCCGCTGATAGACGTTATGCGTTTGTTATCTCGCATGAAAACCACCCTCGTCTCCACAGGTCTTTATCTGCTATATCTTGTGGGGGCCTGTGTGCTCACGATGCTGGTGGAGGCGATGTTCATTTTTCTCCTCGATCACATCGTCCTCATCCCCTACCCCGCACTCACGATCATCCGTATCGTGATCTATTCGCTGGGTGTTCCTGCCCTTCTTGGCTTTTTAGGCTATTATGAGGGTTATCGAGAGGTCGATTTTTCTTTGAGCGAGACCATCATTGCCTTTGTGCCGGCCGTCATTCCTCACCTGCTCCTTGCCATGCTCTTTAAATTCCAGGGCTTCATTTCGGGAGCAGTACGCTTTACGGCGGGCTATATTCACAACGGGCAAGCCATCACCCAAGTGACCCTGGTGGAAAAAACGCCCTATTCCCTGTTCCTTCTGGTCTTTTTGGCCTATGCCGTGCTTTACGGTATCGTACTGACTCTCTGTAAGTATTTCGGTGCCAAGAAACGAGTCATAGACCGCGCCGAGCTTCGCAAAAACGAAACCGATGAAAGGAGCTTTTCATGAGCGAAAAATACTCCATTCCCCTGAAAAAGCTGGTCGAGGAATTTTCTCTCGAAGAGATCTGTGTCCCTGGCAATTACGAAAACATTTTGATCACCACCCCCGAGGTTAACCGTCCCGGTCTGGCTCTTGCAGGCTTCTTTGACGTCTTTGAAAAGGACAGACTGCAGCTTGTAGGGTATGCCGAGCATTACTACCTGTCGGAGCTCTCGGATGAAGAGCGTTTGAAGCGCATCACGGATTTTGTGGAAGCTAAGCCCGTCGGTGTTATTATCACCACGGGGCAAACCGTGTTTGAAGAGCTGATCATAGCCGCTGAAAAAGCAGGCGTCCCCGTTCTGCGCACCAACGAGCATACCTCTCCCTTCATGGCTGCTCTCATCGCTTCCCTGAACACTCACCTGGCACCTCGCATTACCCGTCACGGCGTACTGGTGGAGGTATACGGTGAAGGTATCCTCATCCTTGGCGACAGCGGCGTGGGTAAATCTGAAACCGCCATTGAACTTGTTAAGCGCGGCCACCGTCTCATCGCTGACGATGCCGTGGACATCAAGCGTGTCTCTGCCAAGACTCTGGTAGGCTCTGCCCCCGAGTTGATCCGCCACTACATTGAGCTACGCGGTATCGGTATTGTGGACGTGCGCCGTCTCTTCGGTATGGGTGCGGTTAAAATGACCGAAAAGATCGACCTCATCATTCATCTGGAAAACTGGGTACAGGGAAAAATGTACGATCGTTTGGGTCTGGACGAAGAGACCACCGAGATCCTGGGTCTCAAGATCCCCTCCATCACTATCCCCGTCAAACCCGGTCGTAACCTGTCCATCATTCTGGAGATCGCCGCCATGAATAACCGTCAGAAGAAGATGGGCTATAACACCGCCGAGGAATTTAACAAGAAGCTCATGAGTCAGATCGGAGCGGAATTCTGATGACTCATCATTTCGAGCATAACCATGGGCTGTATCTTTCGGTACAGCCCATTTTTGATAACGTATCTATAGAGGCGTTGGAGAACAAGCTGACGGCGGCCTTGCCCTCCTGCCCCGAAAATCAGACATATCTCTCGTCCATCACTTCCTCTGCGGCACCGTCGAGAGTGAAGCTCCAAAGGCTTGCAGCCTTGTCGTGTTTTCTTTCTCTCTTGAAGGAGATCTGCCCTTCGGCACTTTCATCTATTCGTCTGCATCGAGATGAGAACGGCCGTCCATACGCCCAAACAGCCGATCATAAGCTTCAAACCATGGATTTCAACCTGACCCACACCGAGGGTCTGGTGGCCTGCGCCCTTTTGACGGGAAAAGGACGAGTAGGCGTAGATGCGGAAGCCGTCATGGCCCCCGAACGCGCCCAAAAGCTAACCGCCAGATTTTTTACGTCTCGTGAACAAGCTTACTTAGCATCCCTTCCCTGTGATAAAACAGCCACAGAGGCCACTCGCCTATGGACAGGCAAGGAGGCCTTGTCCAAGCAAGACGGACGAGGCTATCCCTTGGGCTTTGACAGCCTTTGCGTTCCGGACGAGCTTACACTATACCACGCAATGATCCAAGTCTCCCCTAAAACGGATATTTGCTTCGCCCTGTCTCTTTGTGTCCCCGAAAACAGCCCCGTACCCTGCGTAGGGAACGCATCTCTCCCTCTTGATCTTCAAAAATCCCTGTGAGGTTTATATGCCCCTAAAAGTTTCATCCACGTTTTCCCATGAGTCAGTAGGTAAATACGGCGATCCTCGTCTCAGGCGGCGTGTTCTCACCCTTCTCATGCAGGAAGGCAGCGTGACCCGCACACGGCTGGCTCAGGCGTTGAACGTCAGCCGCATGACCGCTGACCGAATTTCAGAGCACCTGATATCCGAGGGTCTGTTAACCGAAAAACACGGCCCCGATCCTCTGAACGGGCGTGTCAGCCATTTACTGCTCCTGCCCCACGATCCTCCCCTTCTGTTGGTCGACCTGCATCGAGATGCGCCCGATATGAGCGTTTACTTTTATGACGGTCTCAGGGTATCTTTTTTGACGACCCTTTATCATCAGACCTGTGAGCTCGAAAGCAACATGGCACAGCTCTGCGAAATGGCGGCAGTCCAATGGCCGCAAAGCAAGGATGCGCCCCGTTGCTGTCTCCTCCGTGAGGCTGAAAGCGGTTCCGCCTTTCTACCGACGGAGCATCCGCATATCAGCGAAGAAGAAGCTATCTCCCATGCGCTCCGACACCAAACCGCGCTGAGTGACAAGCTCTCCCTTTTACATTTGGAGATGCATCATCAGCTCACAGCCACTCTTTACGTCCGTGAGCATATCCATGCGCCGTGGTTTTCCCCTGCGGGTGGCAAGACATTTTTTGAGATACCGCCTCACACCACCGCAAAGCTCGAAAGGGTCTACGATTATATCGCTTCTGTTTTATCAGACTATGCCTCATATCTGTCGCCCGAGGCTGTCGTGGTGGACATTCCTCCGCGCCTTCCCCGTCCCTCTCTTTCAAAAGAACACGACCGCTGCACCTACCTGCCGGCCGCAGGCTTACCGCTCAAAGCATTGAAACCCGAAACCCGTGCCGCGGAGGCATTACTGGGATCAACCACAGCGCAGGTATTTATCAATCACACACCCATTCCCCTTTGGGTATCCGGCGTGGTAATCCTTCGAAGAACAGATCGCTGGATAAAGTGCTAAATCAACACATACGAAAAAGGCTGTTTTTACGGCGCACGCAATCAGTGCAGACCAAAAACAGCCTTTTGTATTTACAATAACCCACATTCGGGAAAAATATGATGGGCACGTACTTTGTTGTTCGGGCGTTGACTCCACGGGAAGGAGATCTCATACAAGGTGGTATCAAAATGAAGATTGGGCACCTTATCCAAAACAAGCGATACGGCGTGCTCTCTCGGCAAGCCTATGACAAACATTTCATCGGTTTTTCTTACCTCTCGTACCATCTCCTTCAAAAACACACGTTGGGCAGCCTCGTCGTCATCACGGCAGAGGAAAAAGGACAGCATGGGAAAATCCAACGGCACATCCCGAGGCGGGAGCTTGATATAGCCCAGGAGAGACAGCAAGGGGTTCAGTGCACGCGCACCCTTCATAACTCCGCGATAAGCCTTGACCACGTATTGCTTGTAGTCGCTCTGCCGCCAGAGAGCCCCCGCCGCCAAGATCTCCTTTCCCCTAAGAAGGAGATAAAAGTTTCTGATACTCAAGCCTTGAAAGTCTTCAAAGGCGCTGATCACGGGAAACAGATCCTTATTCTGTCCTTGGGCGCGGTAGAAGGCCAACAGTGCCTCGTGATCATCCGGCGTTGCCTGACGAAAGATATAATCGTACACGGGCGCCTTGATCCTGACTTTGGGGCTCAGCATATAGGTGCGAAAATCCGCTAGGGGACTTACCCTCAGAAGGCGGTGGTTACCCTCCAGCATATGCCGCGCGGCGCCGTTTTCCTTAACGACAGAACAATAATAGAAGTCTATATCGTCTCGCTGCAAGGCGAAGAAGAGATCGGGGCCAAAGCCCGCGTGCTCCCCGGGTGCAACCTGTTTTTTCAGCCCGCACAGATAGGCGGCCTTGGCAGGCTGTCCGTTAATATATACGTCACGGACAAGCTCAGCACAGGTGCCCGCTAACCGATCGCCCCGTCTTGATACAAAGACTCTCGCTTCTCCAAACTCCTTCATATACGAAGCATAGGCATCGGGACGGCGGGTGTATAACAGCTCAATGCCGCCTTTAGACGCCGAGCTTTCCAAAATATCCAGAATGGCTTGTCCGTCCTCGGGACGTGCCAGATACTTGTCTCCTCTCATTTTTTCTCGTCCTCTAAGTTGTCGCCGATGGGAATACCCACCCGTCGATCCACCTCATAATGGAACATGACGTTGATGGCCCAGAAGGCCAAATTGATCCAAAAGCTGCGGGTACGCTTCAAAAGCGTTCCGCCGCGCTTCAAAATAGAACCGAAACGGTAAAAATCATTCTTATAGGACTTACAATAAGCGCGAAGCTCGTCGGGAGTCAACTGCTTAGGCTGAAAGGTGACCTTTCCGAATGTATAACCGTCCTCCAGCCACCATTGCTCGGAGATCAGACGGCCGTCAGCCTTGAAGGACTCATAGGTCTTGGTACTGGGGAAGATCAGCAGGTGATTGAAAGCTGCCGTAAAGAATTGATGCTTTTGGCAGAAATCCAGGGTGTGTTTAAAGGTCTCCTCATTATCCGAGTCAAAGCCGAACACAAAGCTGGCGTAAATGCTGATACCCACCTTGTGGATCTTTTGGATCAACTCGTCCTGCTCGCCCAAGCGTTGGGTCCATCCCTTGTTCATCTGCCGCAGATTATCGGCGTTGATGGACTCAAAGCCGATGAGCACCATGCCGCATCCGCTTTCCTTCATGAGTCGGAGCATATCGTCATCACGGGCAATATCCAAGGTGACCTGGGTAGTCCAAACGATCTTCAAGGGCTTCAGCGCCTCGAACAGCTCTCGGGCAAAGGCCTTATCCGAAAAAATACTGTCGTCCACAAAAAAGAACACCTTGTGCTTACAGGTCTTGATCTCGTCTATGATATCGGCCACGTCCCTGTGTATGTAATGGGAGTGATAATATCCCGCAATGGAACAGAATTCGCAGTTGTGATAACAGCCGCGTCCTGTCTCCACCAGAGACACGGGCAGATATTTCTTCATTTTATCTGCATAAATGCTTCTGTCGGGCAGCTTATAGCCGATACAAGGCTTACCTGTATAGCGCTTTTGCAGGGTTCCGTTCTCGAAATCCTGCAAAAGACTGCCGATGATCTGCTCGGCGTTGCCCACCATCACGGCATCTGCGTACAGCTCGGCCTCATCGGGGCAAAGGGTCACGTGATAGCCTCCCATAACCACCGTTTTTCCTCTTTTCCTGAACTCGGCAGCTACCTGATAGGCGCGCTTGGCGGTGTAGGTCTCCACCGTGATAAACACAAGATCCGTCTCTGTTTCGTAATTGATGCGTTCAATACGATCGTCGAAAAACTCACGCTCGTAAGTGTCGGGAATGAGGGTGTTGAGCACGGCCATGGTGAGGGGCTCCATAAGCCAGGTTTTAAGATACTTTTCACCCTTCTTTTTGCCCATACCGGGCAGGATCATGGTGATCTTCATGATTTCACGCTCCAATCCTTTTTCAAAGTCTTTTCTACCTTTTTGTTATAGCTTCGGAAGCCAATATTAACAGCAAACTTGATGAGCCCGCCGTATCGGTTTTTCAAAGCTCTGCGCCAGATACGCTTGGCGGTATAACATTCGTTAGACACAGAGATCAGCATTGCCTCCAGCTCCTGCGCAGACATATGCTTCGGGGCATAGACGGCATGGATGCTGTCATAATCCCGCCAATTTCGGGACAGAATACGCCCTTCCGCCTCCAAGCGCTCAAAGATGGGCATATTCGGATACGGGGTAAGGATGGCAAAGCGAGGGATATCCACGCCGATCTCCTCTATGTAGTCGGGCATTTTCTCCAGGGTCTCACGGGTATCTCCGTCAAAGCCCAGCATGAAGGTGCCTAAAATGGTGACGCCTTGCTTGTGGAAGGCCTCCACCACCGTCTTATATTTCTCCACTTCGTTTTTCTTATGCGCCTCCTGCAGGCTATCCTCATTAAAGGTCTCAAATCCCATGAGGATGCCGATGCACCCACTCCGAATCATAAGTTCAAAAAGCTCGGGGTCGTCCAAAACGTCTGTGGTGCAAAGTCCTGCCCATTTGATCTTCAAGGGGATGAGAGCACGGTAAAATTCCTTGGCATACACGGGGTTGGAGGTGGGAGAAGGATCAAGGAACAAAATATATTTGCTTTTAAGCCCTCGAATCTCATCCAACACCTCGTCAATGCATCGAGTGGTGTGCTTTCCGCCCCAAAAGGAATTGATGACACAGAATTCACAACGGTTCGTGCATCCGAAATTGGCAATGACCGTAGGAACACCGATATATTTACGCTTGTCCATCAGCTCACGGCAGGGGATGACGTGGGCAGAGTTGATATCTGCATGGGTGCCGTCGTAGCGGGGTTTGGGGCTTCCATTGATCCAGTCGGCAAGAAACTCTTGAAACACGCGGTCGGCAGGGCCTGTCAGAACCGTATCGGCGTGGGCCATGGCCTCCTCGGGAAGAAGGGTAACGTGGTGCCCGCCCATGACGGTATAGCTTCCCTTCCCCTTGAAATACGCCGCCAGTTCGTAGCCCCGCATCACGGAGGAGGTAACGGCAGTTATGGCCACGATATCAAAATGTCCCATGCTTTCATAGTTTGTCTTCTGTACGCCCTCGTCCACGGCCATACATTCAGCATGGTATGCTTCGGGGATCAAGGCGGCCAGGTAGGGCATAGTAAGGGGCATATAGCTGAGAGACTTTTTGAAAGCGGATCTGTAGCGGTAGTTGTTATCATAAGGGGTAATAAACAAAATCCTCATAGGCTCACCTGCATTTTTCAAGCTCTCCTTGAGCCACCGTGGAAGCATCGGGAATATCGCTGTTATCCGACATCACCTCAGCACCGAAGATCTCAAAGTGCTTGGCGTACTTGCGGTAGCCGATATTCACCAGCATATAGACACTTTTGAGGGTGCGAGGCTTGGTCAGATCCAGGCGTTTCCATATATTTTTCAAGGAATAGGTCTCCTTCCACGCCCAGGCGATCCCTGCCTCCAGCTCTTCCTTGGTCATCTGCTTGGGGCGGTATACACAATGCTCCACGTCATACATAGACCAGTCCCGTTCCAGAATACGCCCCTCTGACTCCAACTCACGATAGAACTCAGTGCCGGGGAAAGGTGTGATGATGGAAAAGCGCGGCAGGTCGATCTTCGCCTCCACGCACAGATCCACGGTGCGTTTGAATACATCGGGGCCGTCCTCGTCGCCGCCGAAGGCAAAGCAACCCATGACCATGATACCCTTGCGGTGGAGCTTATCCATGAGCGCTTTATACTCACCCACCCGATTGACACCCTTGTGAATGCTCTGCTGCGTCTCCTGGTTGACAGACTCGAAGCCTACAAGCAGACCCTTACAACCACTCTTTTTGAAGATATCCAACAGCTCGTCGTTGTGGCCGATGGCGGTGGTGGTCAGACCGAACCACCATTTTTGGAGAGGGATAAGAGCGGTAAACAGCTCCTTGGCGTACTTCACGTCTGCGATCAAGTTGACATCCGGGAAAATGACCTCCTTACCCTTGAAGGACTTGATCTCAGCCACCACGTCGGCCACAGGGCGGGTAATGACCCGCTTTCCAAAAGCGGCAGGGTAAGCACAGAAGGTACAGGAATGGTTACAGCCCCGCACGGCCTCCACGGTATTGAGGGTGATGTATTTTTTCTTATTCAGCAGATCCTTCCTGGGCAAGGGACGTCCCGCGATATCCACACATCCCGAGCCGTGATAAACAGGCTTCAGGCATCCGTCACGGATATCCAGGAGGGCTTGGGGGAAAGTCTTTTCGCCAAGGCCAAGCAAAATGCTGTCTGCGTGTGCCGCCGCCTCTTCGGGCATCAAGGAGGGGTGCACGCCGCCCAAAAGAACGGTCTTGCCTTTGGCGCGAAAGTAATCGGCGTACTTGTAACAACGAGAAGAGGTGCCCGTAATACAGGTAATGGCGATAATGTCAGCATCGTTTTCCAACGGAATAGCCTCGGCAGTTTCATCATAAATCACCACCTCGGCCTTCAACTCCGAGGGAACAAGAGCGGCCAGAAGGGCCAGGGTAATGGGCGCGTAGTGCAGTCCCTTATGGAAGGCACCGTTATAGCGATGCATAGCACCTGCAGGAGCTATCAGGGCAATTTTCATAATTTCAAACTCCCTTCTCAGTCAATGGGGATCAACGAGGACACAGCCATCAGAAGGATGGCGATGGCCATAAATATCAATAAAGCTTTGCTCCGTGCCGCCTTGCCCAGTAATGGGTTGGTAACAGAGCTTACTGCGTGAACATAAGCAGGCAGAACCACGATCACAAGGATGACAGACAGCGCGCCTGCGCCGATTTGAATATAGTCCAGCACCGACAGCGGTAAAAACATGGCCAGAAGCAGGGCGGGTACCGTGGAAATGAGCCAGGCGGGAATTTTTTTCATCGAAAACTGCTCACCCACCACATCGGCAAAGGCCAAACCGCCGGACCAGAAGGAGGATAACATGGCCATGAGCACCATGACTAAGCAGATCACTTTGACAACAGGCATACCGATACCGTCAGCCAAACCGACAATGGCGATCTCGGTGACATTGTCCGAGCCTATGATCACGGCAAAGGAAAATAAAAGCGTGATGATAGCATTCAGACCCAATCCGCCCAGCACGGCCTTTCGGGTGAGTTCGGGACGCTTGATGTGCTGACACACCTGCACCACCGAGAAAATAGCCGAAAAGGCAAACATGAAGAGGCCGTACACCGCGAAGACCACCGAGGGTTGGCCAAAGCCGAAGCTTACCTCACCCTTGATATGAAAACAGGCCAGCACCCCCAAAAGAATGACGGCACCGCCGATGAGGGCCACCGAGAATTTCTCTCCCAGACCCATACCTTTGATACCGAAGGCCATTACCGCCGAAGCGATCACGTAAAAGATCACCATAGATACTCGTGTGTCCCAGCCGAGCAGTGCGCCTGTCACGTTGGCGGCACACAAAATGTATACCACCAGATTTTCCAGCAGCAAAAGCACCAGCATGACGAAAAACAACAGCTTCAGCGGCTTTCGTCCGCGGAACAAATGTTGGTCCAAAATGCTGATAAGATCCAAGGGGCCCTCGGAATGTAGGGCAAGATCCGCGATCATCAGATACAGCACAGCGCTGACCGCTATGGCAAGGATCAGTGCTGTCAATGTTCCGAAAAATCCTATTTTACTGATAGCATACGGGATGGTAAGAAGTCCCGTACCGATACCCGCTCCTGCCACCAGCACGAGGGACTCGGCAAAAGTCAATTTTCTTTGTTCCATAAATTCAGAGCTTGTTTTCCACAATGATCTGACATACAGCCATGGCAGACAAAGCGTTCTCGTGGCTTTGGGGCGTCACGCCCGCACAACAAGCGGCATCCACCACCACATCGATCTCAGGCAGAGCCGCCTTGATGAGCATGGCGTTGGAAATGACACAAATATCGGTACAAACACCGATAAGGGTCACGGTCTCCACAAGACCTTGCTCATGAAGCTGTATTAGCAGCTCGGAAAGCCGGGTGGAACCGAAGGTGGGCTTGTCTATGATCTCCACGGAGGGCTTGCCCTTGGCGGCACTCCACACCTCATCCTTGATTTCCCAGCCCTTCGTCCCTTCGATACAATGGGGGACGGGAAGATACTTCCCTTCTCGGGTGTTCATATAGTCCTCCCCGTGGGTATCACGGGTGAAAATGATTTTTCCTTCGTGGCCTTCGATCTTGTCCGTCACAGCGGGCAGGATCGCCACCGCCTCAGGAGAGCCCAGGACACCGTCCACGAAATCGTTCTGCATATCCACCACGATCAGAATGTGTTTCATCTCAAATTTTCCTTTCTTACAAGGATGATTTCGCCGCACGCAGAGTATTCTGCATGAGCATGGTGATCGTCATGGGGCCCACACCACCGGGGACGGGGGTGATATAAGAAGCCACGGGCTCTACAGAAGCGTAGTCCACATCGCCGCAAAGCTTGCCGTCAGCAGGACGGCGGTTCATGCCCACGTCGATGACCACGGCCCCCTCCTTCACCATATCGGCGGTGAAAAATTCGGGCTTGCCAATAGCGGCTACCAGAATATCCGCACGACGGGTCGTGTCAGCCAGATTCTTAGTGCGGCTGTGGCAGATGGTCACGGTTCCGTTAGCCTGGAGCAAAAGCATGGCCATGGGTTTACCCACAATATTGGAACGTCCCACAACGACACACTCTTTGCCGCTCACGTCAACGCCGCTGCGCTTCAAGAGCTCCATCACGCCTGCGGGAGTACAGGGCAAGTAGTGATAGTCACCGATCATGATGCGTCCCACATTGTAGGGATGGAAGGCATCCACGTCCTTTTCGGGGCGGATGCGAAGCAAAATGCGTTGCTCGTCCAAATGGCGAGGCAGGGGAAGCTGGACCAAGATGCCGTGGATCTTGGGATCGGCATTCAATTTGTCAACCAGCGCTTCCAATTCTTCCTGGCTGGTTTCCTCGGGCAACTCGTAGGCCTCGGAATAAAAGCCTACCTCGGTACAAGCCTTGCGTTTGTTGCGAACGTAGACCTGAGAAGCAGGGTCACTACCAACGATGACAACGGCCAAACCGGGTGTCACACCCGTTTCTTTGATAAAAGCTGCCGTTTCTGCGGTGATCTCGGCTCTCACAGCCGCCGAGATGGCTTTGCCGTCAATGATGTTTGCCATATCAAACTTCCTCGCTTTCTTGGGTTTCTTTTTCCTCTTGGTTATCATCCCGCACAGGAGCGGGATCTTCCTCGTGGGTCTCGTTTTCTTCAAACTTCTCTGCTGTTTCGTCATCCGCTTCCTCGGTGCTCACCATCTCACCCTCCGCAAGCAGAGGCGCGGGAGGTGCCACAAGGAGACCGCCGAACAGGGTGTCCAGCTTGCCCTTGCTCCTCATGATCAGTCCCACCACAAGAAGGCCGCCGGCTACCACAAAACACACGGCACCCACCACCTGGGAGATACGGAAGGGGCCCACGTAGAGGCTGTCGGTACGCAGTCCTTCAATGAACATACGTCCAAAGCCGTACCAACAGAGATACATAAGGGCATTCTGGCTGTTGAACTTCTTTTTCTTGTATAGAAGGGTGATGATAACAAAGCCCAAAATATTCCAAAGAGACTCATACAGGAAGGTGGGATGGTAATACTTCATCTCACTGCCCGTGAAATCCGAGACAATGCCCATACGCAAAAAATACAGGGGGCTGGATTCGGCCACCTCGTAGCCAAAGGCCTCACCGTTGGCAAAGTTTCCCCAACGGCCGATCGCCTGAGCCAGCATAACTCCGGGGCCCACCATGTCCAGCACGCGGAAAACGTTGATCTTCTTCACAAGGCTCACCACCACAAGGGCCAGACCGCCCGCGATGATGCCGCCATAGATGGCCAGACCGCCGTCCCAAATGGCAATGACGTCTATAAAGCTATGATATCGGCCATTGCCTAACGTGGTGACCACGTAATAGAGTCGCGCACCCAGAACACCGAAAAACACGATAAAGATGGTCAGATCGAGCAGGTCGTCCACCTTGATGCCCTCACGCTTGGAGCGAAAATAGGCATGAAGAACGGCGGCGATCACACCAAACATGATGATGACACCGTACCAGTAAATATCCTTGCCAAAAAGGGAAAAGGCCACGCGGGAGAAGGAAAATTCTTCAATTCCCAGGCCGGGGAAGGCAACGGTTGTAGTATTCATAGGATCACTCCTTTTTTAAGATTCAAGCGGGGTCACCACCGAAAGTACGTACCGCTCAGGGATAAAGCAATCATGAAGCAAGGTGCTCATCTCTTCAAGGGTCAGACCTTGGATGGTGGGGATAAAATCAAAAAGGTCAATACCGTCCATGGCGTAAGTCAGAAGGGATTGGGCGATATCCTCTGTGGCATCAAAGCCCGTAACGTAGTCCCCGTAAAGGATACGGCGACTGCGCTCAAAATCCTCGCGGGACAGCCCGCGGGCCTTAACGGTCTCTACATAAGCACAGAATTTTTCGTAGACAAGTTTGGGATCATCCGCCTCACCTGAAATGGCAAAATAACCGTAGCCTTCACCTATGGCGGAGCCGTAGGAGTAGGTAGGGGTGATGATCCCTGCTTCAAAGAGGTCGTTGTAAAACGCCCCCGAACGGGAAAAGAGTATTTCCGAAAGGACAGTCATAGCTAGATCCCGACGGAACAGTCCTTGGGGCCCGGCAGGGATATCCGCGTCCTTGACACCGATACAGAACAAAGGCTTAGACACCTGCATACTGATCTCGGTGTACTTTTTGTACGGCAAGAGCGACTCTTGAGGTTTGTCCACATCCACAGCGGCCACCTCCCCCGTGGGCATCACATCTCCCAGGCAGGCATCCACCACAGCCATAACATTCTCTGTTGTCACTTCGCCCGACACGGCAAGCACCATATTTTCGGGACGGTAGAAAGCTTCAAAGTGAGCTTTCAACAAGGCGGGCGTGATCTTTTTTATTGATGCCTCTGTACCGCAGATCTCTTCGCGGACACGGTGATTCTCATACATGGCGCGGAGCAACTCAGCATAACACCTCTCAAAGGGGCTGTCATCATTCATGCGGATCTCTTGAGTGATGATAGCTCTCTCTCGGGCTACCGACCCACGGGTAACGTACAATGCCGACACCAGCCTCAAAAGCTCGGCGAGGGCTTCATCAAACCGTTGGGTACAGGAAATATAGTAGACCGTTCGATCATAGGAGGTATAGGCGTTGACCTCGGCCCCCAGCTCGGCAAAGCGGAGGTCGCAGGCGGTACCGTCCGCCTCCTCGAAAATTTTGTGTTCCAGAAAATGGGCCACACCCAAAGGGGTTTTATTACCCGCAGGCAGACCTCGGGGCATTTTAACGGGCGTATCGACTGAGCCGTAATCAATACCCAGCATCGCATAGGTGGTGGCCATATCCTTGGAGCAGACCAGCACCCGCAAGCCGCTTTTGTGGGTCACAAGCTCGTAGCTCTCCCCCAATGCTTCGGAAGTAAATTTTTTATCATACGTCATCCTCGTCCACCTCCTCGCCTGCCTTGGTGGCATTCAAAAAATATACCGTGTCAAGGACAAATTTGTTGGCCACCCGCACCACGTCCTCCAGCGTAACCGTAAGGAACCGCGCCAGATGATCCGCAGGCGGGGTCATGCGCTGACGGTCATGCCAAAACCAATAGGACTCCATGGCGGCGGGGCTGTCTGGAAGCTGACGGTAGCTGTTTTCAAGGGATATTTTGGCAAGGCGCAGATCTTCGGGAGACAATTCTCCTTTTTGCACCGAAGAGAACACCGAAAGAATGGCTTGCTCTGCCGCCTCGCGGTTTTTGGGATGGATCCCCGAAGCCACGGACAAAATGCCTTTTTTGCCTTCAAAAGCGGCGTCACAGTAATAGCAGAGACCAAGCTCTTCGCGTACACGACGGAATAAAAGAGAGCTCTGCATGATACCCAAAAGCTCACAGAGCACCACCGCGGCGGCGTAATCATCGCAACCGTCGGTCACAGGTGTTTCGTCCGTCAAACCCGAGGACCAAGCCATGCACAGCTTACCCTGGCATACCGGGAAGGACTCTTCCACACGACGCGGCGCGGCGGGTGGCAGGTGCGAGGAATTGTCCGCTAAATCAAGGGAGATGGGATCGAAATTTCCAAAAGCCTTCTTAAAAGTTTGTGCTACCCGCTCGGGATCCTCGTTCCCCACATAGTAGACCTCCCAACAAGCAGTGGCCAGACGCCGCTCAAAGAGCCCCGTCACAGTCTCGGGGGTGACAGCCTCCAACTCGGGAATACTGCCGGACAAAGACAACCCGAAGGGCTCACCTTCGCACATGATCTGACGGAGACGGGTGGAAGCATATGTCCTCGTGTCGTTGATCTCAGCGCGGATACCGTCGATCATGGCTCTTTTCTCGGCCGTCACGGTCTCGGCGCGGAGCATACCTTCTTGATCCTTGACGGGAGAGAGCAGCATCTCCGCCATCAATTCCATGGTGCCATCTAAAATATTGGGATGGTCGCCCTTGAGGGCGTAGGCATCTGAGAGCATCTCAGCGGTAAAGCTGAGAACATGGTCATTCCCACGCAGGAAATTGCGGAGTGTGAGGGTCGTGCCGTAGAGATCGTCCAAACGGCGGTTGATCAGCGACAGGCGAGGGTATTTCTCGCTTCCTCGGCGCAAAATGCCAAACAAAAGCGTCCCCAGAGGGGATTCATGCTCATCCGCAGGGGTCATGGTAAAGATACTGAGCCTCGCGGTCTTGAAGCGATTCGTTTGTATGGCGTACAGCGTCACGGCATCCGAAAGAGGGATCCGGACGGGGATCAGCATATTCATGATCGCATCTCAGGTATGCTTGATCTCGTCCCAGATGGCGTCAAGCTGGGGCATGGTCAGATCATCCATGGTCAGGCCCTTGTCAAGAACCGCATTTTCCACTTTTTCAAAACGGCCGATGAACTTGTCCGTGGCGTGGAACAGGGATTCCTCGGCATCCACACCCAGCTTGCGGGCAAGGCTGGTAACCGTCAGGAGCAGGTCACCCATTTCCTCGGCCACGGCAGCCTTGTCCCCCGATGCGGCAGCGACTTTCACCTCTGCGATCTCCTCGTCCAGCTTCTTCCACACCTCATCGGCGTTGGCAAAATCAAAGCAGGCGGCCTTCTTCCCCACCTTTTGAGCGCGCATAAGAGCAGGCTCCATGGGCGGGATGGCACGGAGCTTGTCTGTCATGGTGACGCGATGCTTTTCCTCGCCCTTGATCTTGTCCCAGTTTTCGAGCACCTCGGCGCTGTCAGCCACCTCCAAAGTACCGAACACGTGGGGGTGACGGTGGATGAGCTTCTGGCAGATATCGTTAGCCACCTCATCCATGGAAAAACGGCCTTCCTCCTCCTCGATGCGGGCGTGAAAGACCACCTGCAAAAGCACGTCCCCCAACTCCTCGCGAAGCAGCGTGGGATTTTGGGTATCGATGGCCTCAATGACCTCGTAGGTCTCTTCAATGAAGTCCCGACGGATGGAGCTATGGGTCTGCTCCATATCCCAGGGGCAACCGCCCTCAGCGCGGAGTAACGCTACCACCAGGCGGAGATCCTCATAGGTGTAGGTGCCGGGGGTTTTGGTCAAAAGATAGTTGACTTTTTCTTCTCTGTTTTGAAGTTTCATGGGTACGTCCTTTATGTTAAGAAAATTTTTGATATATGGTAAATGTTGTTTGTCAGGGTACGAGGAGTACGCGAGGGGAACTTTTGGGAAAAGTTCCCCTCGACCCTTCAAAACCTTTTAAAAGGGATTATGTCAAGAAATCAAATACCCGATAGATATCTAAATTTCCTTTGCGTGTCGAGAGAAATTCATATCACAGTAGGTAGCCCGTTTATCGCCCATGTGGAGCCCCTGCCCCACAACGATATCCTGAACATCCCCTCGCGCTATGTGGTTGGCCTGAAATACACGGCTCCGAGTCAGAGCCCCACCGCAGGTGGCCGGCACTGCCGGCAAACAACAATTTATGTTCTTTTTCTCCCCTTCAGCATCATTTCCCCAAGCACTACCGCTCCGTACAGGCACATGACCACAGTCACGGTGCCGAGTGTATGAACAGAAGAAATCTCCTGCCAACCCAGCCACCGACGCAGAAGCCACACAAGAGCAACAGCACCTCCGCCCGTCACAAGGGGAAAAATAACGAGCCCGACAAACTCTTTTCCCAAAGGCAAAAGTCCCGGGATCAGGCGGGCGATAAAGGTGAAATTGACAATAACGATCACCGAGTCGCAAACCAGGGTGCTGATGGGCGCACCCATCATCCCAACCTCAGGCATTCCCAGCAAAATATAAGCCAGAACGGTCTTTACTGCCGTGCCGCAAACCAGGGAAATGACAGGTCTTGCGGCGTGTTCAGACCCTTGCAGAATGGCGCCGCTGACCGTGAGGAGGCAGGACATAGGCACCGATAAGGCGATACAAGTCAGCCACGGAGTCGCCATTTTGACAGCTTCGGGCTGTGTACCGAACAACAGGGTCAGCACATCCTCCGAAAACACAGAAAGCCCTATAGCGGCGGGGATAGCGATCATGAGGGTCAGCCGTAGAGCTGACAAGGTTATTTTTTTCGCATGGGCAAGCCCCTCGTCCGTTTTCTGACCCAAAGCAGCCGACAAAGCGGGAACGGTAGGCAGAGAGACCGAAGTGGTCAACGTAGGGAGCATATGAAACAAGGGTAAGACTAAAGTTGAATAACAACCGTAGAGGGTATTGGCGGAGGCTTCGTCCAATCCCACCGCCTGCAGGCGGCGAAGGATCAAGGCAAGATCCACCACCTTGGTCACGCTCATAACAGCCGCACCAAAGGTAACGGGAATGGCGGTCATCAGGAGACGTCCCAAGGTATCCACGTCTGCGTTTCTGTCACGGGGGAGCTTGGGGGTCAAAGGTTGGCGACGATCAAAAAGTATCTTGTGGATCCATAGATAGACCACAGAGATCCCCGTGCCAACCGTCAACCCCAAAACGGCATAGGCCGCCGTTGCGGGCAGATCACAGCCCCGTCTTTGAGCCATAGAAGCAAAGGTCAGCCCTAACAGGAGCTTGCCCAACGCCTCAATGACCTGCGATACGGCGGTGGGGGTCATGGAGCGTTTGCCCTGAAAATACCCACGAAAAGCGCTGGACAGACAGATTAAGAGAACGGTAGGTGCGATCATACGCATTCCCGCAGCCGCGCCACTGTTTTTGAACAGCGCAGCCAAAGCATCTGAAAAGCCATAGAGCAAAAGCATTCCCGCCGTGCCGATAACAATAAAGGCGGCAAGTGACACACGGAAAATGCGCCCTACTTCCCTGCCCTTTTGGGGATCTGCTTCGGAAGATGAGATCAGCACCGACATGGCCACGGGCAATCCGGCGGTGGCAATCACGCAAAACAGGGCATACAGCTCATAGGCCGTATTGAAATAGCCCATGCCCTCGGTGCCCAAATAGGCCAACATGGGGATACGGTACAAAAGCCCGATGACCTTGACGGCAAGGGCTGAGATCGTCAGCACGCTGACACCGTTCAAAAAGCCCTTTGCTGTCTTGTTTTTCGTGAGTCCATCCATGATCCGACACCTTCCCTTCTCCCCTTGGGGACAAGGCATTATATGATGTCAGACAAGGATAAATTCGTGATAAAGAGAGCCCTTGGAAAGATATTTGTGAGAAATGCTCTGCACGCCCGACAGCTTTCGGAGAAGTTCGGCGGTAATGGGGGCATCCTCACCCGTCACGGGATGGTCGGCAAAAATGCGCTCCACATGGGGTTTGAGCATATGGATCTCAAAGGGCATGGTGGAATCCAGTTTATAATCACACTTATCCGCCTCGGGAAAAATAGACTTTTCCTCATTCTCACGGACGCTGTGCCAGAGGTGCAAGGTAAATTCGGGCTTGGCACCTCGCTTGGCCTCGTCACGCACCAGGCGGCGCATGAGACGGATCTCGTTGGGCTCGAAAGTCACATCGCCCACCGTGATGCTTGACCGCACGCACATAAAAATACTGCGGTCAGGCGCATCATCCAGCATATCAATGACCTTGGGATATACCGCTTGGATGCCCTCAAAGAGGAACACGGGGGTTCGCCCCTCCGTCGTATCCAGGAGGATCGGTCCTTCACGAAGGCCCGACTTGAAATTAAATCTCGGCATACCCGCCTTGCCCGTGGTCATGAGGTCGTGAACACAGGTATGGAGCAGGTCCAGATCCAAGGCATCCACAGAATCGTAATCCAGCTTACCGCCGTTCTGCTGTGCCATGGCAAAGAGGGTGTTTCTGTCGTGAAAAAAATCATCCAGCGACACGGGGTAGACTTCCCTGCCTGCGGCCTCCAAAGCATTCGTCAGTTTGGCAGCGCAGGTGGTCTTGCCCGCGCAGGTAGGTCCTGACAGGCGAACGATCTTTACCCCATCATGGACACAAGCCTCGCTGACAGTCTGAGCGGCTTCGCTGAGGTGACGGTCAAAATCGCGTTCGCTGATGCGAACAAGCTCGGCGGCCTCTGCCTCACTGTGAAAAACGGGGGGGATGGTAATATTTCGGATAGGAAGCATACTATTCTCCTTTTCAAAGGGTAGACGCGGGGCCTTCAAGAGGCTTATTCCTCCAACAAGTGACGGTCTGTGTAGAACTCCTCGATTCGTTGGATCTTGGCAGTCATGGCCTCAGAGCCCACGGTATCAAGATACTCGTAAGGGTACTTGGGATTGAACAAACGATCGATGTGACGGGGAGAGCCGTCCACAGGGGTATAATCCACCAACTTGGTAACGGCACCTGCGCCTGCGGCGAAGATAGAATGGACCTCTTCCATCATATAGATGTTGTAAAGGCCCTCGCACCCGGGCAGAGCAAAGCCCACGTTTTCAAAATTGCCCACGGTGTTCTTTTGTCTGTACATATAGTACGGCAAATAACCGTTATGTATGCACTGGATCTGAGAATAGTCCACGCACTTGCCTGTGTCGCCGCCCCGCATGGAATATACATCCGAGCCGGATTGACGGAGCTCCGAGGACTTTTTCACACAGAAGGTGTGTACGGTGATATTCTCCGGACGGAGATTCAAAATTCCGTCAAAGGAAGCCGAGAAAGTCTTGAAATTATCTCCGGGCAGACCTGCGATAAGGTCAGTATTGATGACGGGGATACCCGAGGCGCGGGCAATTTCGTAAGCCTTATAAAACATCTCGGTATCGTGGGCTCGGCCGATATTACACAGCACGTCATCGCAGAGCGTTTGGGGATTGACGCTGATACGTCCGACACCGTATTCTCTTGCCACCGCCAGCTTCTCGGCGGTGATGGTATCGGGACGGCCTGCTTCCAGGGTATACTCCTCCAGACGGGTCACGTCGGTCAAAGAGGCAATGGTAGACAACAGTCTACGGAGTTGCTGCTCGTCCAGAATGGTCGGAGTTCCGCCACCGATGTAGATGGTGCGCAAATTCAACCCCAAGCGTTGGATGCAGGCGAACATTTCGCGCAAGTCTTCTTCCAACCGCACAAGATAATCGGGGATGAGAGACAGCAATCGTTTAGAAGTGTAAGACACGAAGGAACAATAAGAACATCTTGTAGGACAGAAGGGGATGGACACGTAGACAGAGCAATCCTTCCGCCCAGGCGTACCGATGAGTCTTGCCTCGTTGAGGGCCACATCTGTGGCCAGTGCCGCCTTCTTTGGGATGACGAAATAGTCCTTGGTAAGCTCCTTCTTGACACGAGTTTTACTCATGCCCTTCTGCAGCATCTCCGTGGCCACCTTGGAGGGGCGAACGCCCGTCAGCATACCCCAGGAGGAGCGATAACCCATGACCTGCTCACATACTGTCGTCACAGCGTCGCCCACAGCGATCTTTTCCATTCGTTCCTTGGTATAGCCCTCTCTGTAGTCATAGTGGCGCTCCACCTCGGCTGTCTCGCCGCGATAGCAGAATTTCGCAGAGGTATCCACACCCTCGGTCCCCTTGGTCATAGAGATCCAAAGCTGAGGGGTGTCCTCGGTCACCTGCTCGTCATCGGAAAATTTTGTGCCCGGGAAAAAGATCATGCAGAGCGTCTGCACATAATATTTATTCACAGGGCCGTCTATATATAATTTCATAAAAAACTCCATTCCGCCGCCATGCGGCGGTACAAATCAATTTTGTAATTCGACCGTGCTGTTAGGCAAAAATGGGCTGGGTCCCATTTTTAGGGAGAATTGTGCGTGAAACAGTGAACTTTGGTTTTAGATTATTGAACTTTCACGCTATTTCTCCAAAACCGAAATTTTAAAAGTCTTACGCCTATTTTTTCGGGGCCTTCAGAACCTCGCTGTCCATACAGATGGTCACGGGGCCATCGTTGACCAGCTCCACAGCCATGTGCGCACCAAATACGCCCTTTTGCACCAAGGCAACCTGCTCGGATGCTTTGCTGACAAACAGCTCATATAGCCGTTCAGCCTCGGCAGGGGCAGCGGCGCCCAAAAAGTCGGGGCGATTACCCTGGCGGTAATTGGCCATGAGCGTGAACTGGGAAATCACCAGAAGGCCACCGCCCACGTCCATGATCGAGCGGTTCATCTTGCCGTTTTCATCCTCAAAGATACGGAGCTTCAATATTTTCGCCAGCAATTTTTCCAGATCTTCCTCGGTGTCCCCTTGGGCCACGCCCAAAAGGATCATATAGCCGTGGCCGATCTTGCCAACCACCTCTCCGCCCACCGAGACCTGTGCTCGGCCGACGCGCTGAATGACTGCTTTCATATGTCTTTTTCCTTATTTTTATTTCTTTTAAGGGGACGTAAGCGTCCCCTGTAATCACGAAAATCCTCTCACCACATCAATGATGCTGGGCAACGAACGCAAGCGAGAAACAATAGAGGTATAATGCTCTACGTTCTTGCACCCGATCTTCATGTTGACGATGGCACGGCCGCCATTGGCCTTTTGGGAATTGATCTGCAGGATAGACACCTTCATATCCGCGAGCGCATTGGCAATATCGGCCAAGGCACCCACTTCGTCCATGATATGCACCTGCAAAAGGGCTTCATACACGTTTTTGACAGGTGTACCGCTTGCAGACTCATCCCACCAGGCCTCCACCCAACGATCGCTGAGATCGGGGTTGGTCATGCCCTGGGTCACGTTGGGGCAATCCTTCTGGTGGACCGAAATACCGTAGCCCTTGGTAATAAAGCCGATCACATCGTCACCGGGCAGGGGGTTGCAGCACTTGGCGAATTTAACGGCACAGCCATCCGCGCCGTCCACAATGATACCGCTGTTGGAACGGAGGTGACGGGGACGGTGTGCGGTGACCACGTCGGCTGCTGTGGTGATCTGGGGTGCAATCGTCTCAGGCTGCTCTTCCTGGCGGAAGGCTTCCAGCTCGTCCTTGAATTTGGGCAGGATCTTGGCTACCGTGATCTCGCCGTAACCGATCGCATTGAAGAGATCATCGGCCGTATTAAAGCCGTTCTTTTTGGCCACATTGGCCACCATCTCCAACCGTCTGGACTCGGAGGCACGGGGGGCCAGTTTCTTCAGCTCGGCATCCAAAGCGCCCTTACCCATGACGATATTGTCAGCGCGCTTCTCTCGCTTGAACCATTGGCGGATCTTGTTTCTTGCTTCGCCCGTACGGACGATACTGAGCCAATCGCGGCTGGGACCCTTGGCAGAAGAAGAGGTAAGGATCTCCACGATCTCACCGTTTCCCAGTACACGGTCGATGGGAACGATCATACCGTTGATCTTGGCGCCGATCATCTTGTTACCCACCTCGGAGTGGATGGCATAAGCAAAGTCAATGACCGTAGCTCCCTGAGGCAGGGCACGGACATCTCCCTTGGGGGTGAACACGAAGACCTCGTCGTGGAAGATATCGATCTTGAGGGCGCTCATAAACTCCTCGGGATCGCGGGTTCCGTCTTCGGTCTCGATCAGACGAGAGATCCACTCCAGTTTCTTGTCCATGTCTTCCTTGGAGGTGGCACCCGACTTGTACTTCCAATGGGCGGCGATACCGTATTCCGCGATATGGTGCATCTCCCAGGTACGGATCTGCACTTCAAAGGGTATACCGTCACGGCCGATGACCGTTGTATGCAGAGAGCGGTACATATTGGGCTTCGGGGTAGAGATATAATCCTTGAAGCGGCCGGGGATGGATTTGAACATCTCGTGGATGATACCCAGAACGGTATAGCACTCAAGCTCGGTATCTACGATGATACGCAGGGCATAGAAGTCGTAGATCTCGTCAAAGCTCTTGTTCTGATTAAACATCTTGCGGTACATACTGTAGACCGTTTTGATACGTCCCTCCAGGGTAAAGCGGATATCGTTGGACTCCAACTTTTCAGAAACGGTGCTTCTGACGTTCTCGATGAAGTTGAGGCTCTGCCCGTACTTGCGCTCGATGCCCTCGCGCACCTCGGTGTAACCGATAGGATCGAGATATTGCATACCCAGATTTTCAAGCTCCTGCTTGATCTTCTGCATACCAAGACGGTGCGCCAGAGGGGCATAAACCTGCATGGTCTCCAAAGCAGTCACACGACGCTTATGGTCGGGCTTTACCCCCAGGGTGCGCATATTGTGCAATCGGTCACAGAGCTTGATGAAGATCACGCGCACGTCCTTGGACATGGCCAGGAGCATCTTGCGGAGATTTTCAATATGAGCCTCTTCTTTGTCATCCACGTGAAGGGTGACGATCTTGGTCAGACCCTCCACAAGCATGGCCACGTCGGGACCAAAACGTTTGGTCAGATCCTTGACGCTGGTCTGCTCTCCGCAGTCCTCCACCGTATCGTGCAACAGAGCGGCGCAGATTGAGTCGGTATCAAGCTCCAGACCTGCCACGATCTCGGCCACAGAAATGGGGTGGGTGATATATGCCTCGCCGCTGACGCGGTACTGCCCCTCGTGGAGCTTGGCGGCATATTCGTAAGCGTCACGGATCTTATCCGTATCGTATTTTTTACCCGTAGCCTTGAGAATGTCGAGTAGGCGTTGGATATTGTCGTGAGGTTGATTGGTTTGTTCCATAAATGCCTCCTGATTAGCATTTGAGGTCAGCGTCGTCATTCCCTTTTTGCAAGCTTGCAAGGCAAAGGCTTGTAAGACGCCTGTTATATGTTAGCTTTCGGCGACTTGTCCCCTCAGACGGCGATACAGAGGGGATGCCTCCACGCTGGTCTTGGGTGCCGAAAAGTCAACGTCGAAGATAAACATACCGTTGCCGGGCTCCTGAATATGGCAGACACCCAGTTGGTCAAGAATGCGAAGGGACAGCCGCAGCTTGATGTAATCCACAGTGCCTCCGCCTGCCTTGATGCGGGCAAGGAGGTCTCTGTCCATAAAGGTTCGATAACCGAGACGTGCATCACCGCGAAGCAGGGTGTAGACGCAAGCAATATCGTCCCGATCGGGGATAATATTCTCCTCTGTGGAGATGGGTGCACCCGCCAATACGTCCTCGAAGCGTTCCTCCTCGGAACGGCAGGCTTTTACGTAAGATTCGGACATCCGCACATCCTGCAGGATCATCTGAAGGCTGCGGACACCCTGATATTCGTTGATATTGAGTTGGAACAGCACGTCGGCGGAATCTCCCACCGCTATGGGCAGACGGGATACGGACATACCGAACCACACGGCCTGCATCATATAGCCGTCAGCGTACAGCACCAGCTTGGTGTGCTTGCCGCCGCCCATGGGAATGATTTTTTGTACCACGGCGTCCTTGAGCATGAATATGGGCAACGGGTTGGATACGCCGAAGGGCTCTAATGTTTCCAGCTCCTGTGCCAGGGTCATGGTCATCTCTGCCATGGTCACCTCGCACTCCGCCTCGTAACGCACGGCGGTCATCTCGTCGGTGAGGTAGCGGTCAGCATATTCGTTGATCTTTTCCCTGAAGGCTTGGATATTCCCACGACGCACGGTAAGTCCTGCTGCCAGCTCGTGTCCACCGAAACGGAGCAAAAGCTCTCTTGAATCCGCAAGAGCCTCTACTAAATTGAGTCCCTTCACACTTCGACCCGAGCCCTTGCCCACGTCGTCATCCGAGGGATCACCCGTCACCGAACCGTCAAAGGAGATGAGGATGGAAGGAAGGCCGTATCTTTCGGTCACACGGGAAGCAACGATACCCACAATGCCCTGGAGCCAATCATCGTCCTCCAAAACCAGAATACGTGGGGGCTTTTCTGCGCTCGAAAGCTGCTCTTCGATCATGCGGTAGGCTTGCTCTGCAATGCGGTTTTCCTCGGTCTGGCGTCGGGTATTGATACTGCAAAGCTCCTCGGCCAGAGGAATCGCTTCCTGCTCAGTCTCGGAGAGCAACAGCTCTACCGCCTTCATGGCGTGGGAAATACGACCTGCGGCGTTGATACGAGGAGCGATACCGTAGCCCACCAAACCCGCATTGACCTTCCGGCGAGGCTTGGCAACGGCGTTACCTGCTGCCGGGCGAACGGTTCCGTTGCCGGAAATGGCATCCAACAGTGCCGCAAGACCCGGGCGCTCGGTGTGCTCCAAGATCGCCAGGCCTCGGGAAACGATCAGACGGTTCTCGTCACACAAAGGCATCACATCTGCCACGGTACCGATAGCTACCAGATCAATATAGAGAGGGCTGACAGCCTCAAAGGCCTCCCTACTGCTCACACCGCATCTCATGGCCTCACAAGCGCATATGAGCTTGAACACCACACCCACACCCGCCAGCTCCTTAAAAGGATAGGGGCAATCGGGGCGATGGGGATTGACAACGGCGGCACAAGCGGGGATCTCGGCATGACATTCGTGGTGGTCGGTCACCACGGTGTCCATTCCCAGCTCAGAGGCATATAATATCTCTCGATTGGCCGTGATACCCGTGTCCACGGTGATGATCAACTCCACGCCCTCCTCAGCCAGTTTATCCATCACGGGAAGGGACATACCGTAGCCTTCCTTAAAGCGGCTGGGAATGTAGCTTATAACGTTGGCCCCCAAGCTTTCAAGATATAGCTGGAGAGAAGTGACAGAGGTAACACCGTCCACGTCATAGTCGCCATAAATGGCGATCTTTTGCCCTGTCTCCACGGCATGAAGCACACGGCTGACAGCCGCTGACATATCCTTCATGAGGAAAGGGTCGCGCCATATATCGGCACCGCCGGCCAAAAAGGGACGTGCCGCCGCAGGGGTGAGATACCCACGGTTATAAAGCAGCCGAGCGGTAACAGGAGATATCTGTAACGAGGCGCTGAGCTCGGATATCTGTCGGTCTCTGTCCCCGTCTCCCGGGGTATAGAGCAGAGACCATATGCGCTCACGGCTCAGGCCTTGTATATGATCTTTCATAAAGGGGTTTTCTTTCCTTTCAATTCTTCGTCATAATCAAAAATCAGTCAAAAGTCATTTATCGCAATATTTGGCTATGATGGCCTCCGCTACGCGGAGACCGTCCGCGGCGGCGCTGGTGATGCCGCCCGCATATCCGGCACCTTCTCCACAAGGATAGATGGCAGGATGGCCCACCGCGCAAAGATCCTCGCCGCGCAAAATACGAACAGGGGCAGAGGTCCGAGTTTCGGCACCTGACAATACAGCCTCGGGCATAGCAAAGCCGGGGAGCTTTTTATCAAAAGCACGAAGGCCTTCATCAAGAGAAGCCAGTACGTAAGGGGGCAGGACTAGGGATAGGGGAGTCGTTTTAAAGTGTTCGCCACCCCGATATGAGGGGAGAACACGGGAGGGTTGCTTTAAGGAGGCCCCTGACACACCGCTGAGAAAATCTCCTACGCTCATCACAGGCACGTCGTAATTCTTACCGCCGGCCACATAGGCGGCGCGCTCGATCCTGCGCTGATATTCAATGGCCCCCAGGACGGGGCTGCCATCCACGGGCTCGTAATCCTCGGGGAAAACCGAAACTGCCACCGCAGAATTGGAATTGGTCAGATCTCTCGCGCGATGGCTCATGCCATTGACCACTACGGTCTCGGCCTCGGATGCCGCGGCCACCACCTCACCGCCGGGACACATACAGAAAGTATATACACCCCGTGCCCCTTTGGTGTGGGACAAATGGTACTCTCCCGCGCCCAGGTCGGGATGACCGGCCATATTTCCGTAAAGCATCTGATCCATATCTTCTCGCAGGTGCTCAATACGGACGCCCACGGACATGGGCTTGGGCACTACGGTATAACCGTCACGCAAAAGCATGGCATAGGTATCTCTTGCGCTGTGGCCCGGCGCCAGCACCATGACACCGCAGGGGATCTCCCCACGTGTAGTCACAGCCGAAAGGCTACCGTCCGTTAGGCGCTTGATACCGTCGAGACGGCAACGGAACAAGACCTCACCGCCCATAGCGGTAATAGCCTCCAGCATATTGGATACCACCAGGCGAAGCACGTCGGTTCCCACGTGGGGCTTGGCGCTCAAGGTAATGTCCTCGGGCGCGCCCATATCACGCAAGGTCTCCAGCACAAAGGCGCAACGGGGGTCGTTGATACGGGTGAGCAATTTCCCGTCGGAAAATGTACCCGCGCCTCCCGCGCCGAACTGGATATTAGACTCTGTATCCAGGACACCCAACTTCACAAAGCGATCCACGGCGGTCACGCGGTCATTTACGTTATCGCCTCGGTCAATGAGCAGGGGGCGGTAGCCCTCCCGTGCCAAAAGATAGGCACAGAAAAGTCCCGCAGGACCGGCGCCCACCACTAAGGGACGGGCCGTCAGCGGCGACGAGCCATGTGCCGTGGTCAGCGGCTCATGGGTATACGGCTTAAAGCCGCCGCGAGAGATCATCGACGCCGGCAGGGGACGGCCACCCTCTTTAACCACGCCCAAAACCGAGTATACCAGGCGGATATCCTCTCTTTTGCGAGCGTCGATAGATTTTTTATAAAGTCGAAAATGAAGCGAGCCGGTATGAAATCCGGAGCGCTTCATTTTCTGTTCGGCTTTGTATAGCACTTCGGAGACGGCCGTCCCCACGGGCACCGAGATCCCCTCGATGATGACACCTTGGATCACCTCGTGATCTCTGTTACGGTCGTCACGCATCTTGATGGACTCCTTCACCCATATCGACAAAGCAGAAAATCTCCCCGCACAGCGACATGGCCGCCTCATACACGGTATCGGCCGTAGTGACATCGGATACCTCGGCAGTCTCGCGAGGTGTCGTTTCCTCGGGCCGAGGCGGCTCAAGCGCAGGAGGGGTGCTTCCCTTTACGTAAAACCAAACGAGAAAAGCGCAGATCAAGGCAAAAACCAGGGCACCGAAATGCAGCTTGAAGTGCACCTTCTGCACTTCAACCCTTTTTTTTCCCTTCTTGCCAATCCTTACAAGCTTAAAACGCGCCATGTTACTTCCCTTTCCGCCGCGCACAGATCATGCGCGAACATGGTATATCAAATCGTTCTTCGCAGGAAAAGCTCTGCTCAGTCCTGCTTGGGTGTGTCGGTGGTAGCCTCCGTCTCTTGTTTTGGGGAGGAAACCGTTCTGCGTGCACGATGCTTCAGCGTCATATCCGCCTTCTTTTGAAGCTGACCTGCTTTTTTCAGCATACGCTTGCGCTCCTTTTGTGCCTTTCGATCCGAAATGCGGCTGGCCTCCTCGGCGCTGATGTTGGTCAGCAGATGGAACAGATCCTGTCTCAAGGTGTTACGGATGAGCTTCACGCTTTCCTCCGCCTTCAGATCCGCCACGTTCTTGTTATAATCCAGTTTGATCACACCGCCGTTGGCCAAGGAAATGCGGTGTCTCTCCTCCGAGACCACCACCACCACGCAGTCGTTGCAGATCTCGGTGATGCCCACGGCGGCTCTGTGACGGGTTCCCAGATGCTTCAGATCCTCCTCGTTGTGAGTCAGAGGAAGCTTACATCCCGCGGCGGCGATACGGTTACCGCTGATGATGACTGCACCGTCATGTAAAGGAGAACGATCAACGAAAATATTTCGAAGCAGAGGCACCGAAACTTCGGCATCAAGCCGCTGGCCGTTATCCACGTAATCACCCAGCTTGGTGGTGCGCTCAATGACGATCAGCGCGCCGTCGGTATCGGTCTGGGCAATGAGGATGGCGGCATCTACCACAGCATTGATGGTGTTAGTCACCTCGGCCTGTTCTTTTTCACCGATGGCACGGAAGCCGAAGGGGGTAGAGCCGATCTTTTCCAAAACGTCACGAAGCTCGGGCTGGAAGATGATAACGACGATCACGATACCAACGGAAACGATGGCTGCGATGATCTTATGGAAGGCCTCCATGTTGAAAATATCACTGACACCGTATGCCAGGAGTACCAGAGCCACGCCAATGGCCAGCTTGCCCGCACGGCGGTTTTTGATGAAAGAATAGACCCAGTAAAAAAGAGCCGTGAGCAAAAGGATGTCCAACAGGTCTCCGGGCAAACTGAAGCGACCCAGCGGACCCACTATGTATTGCTCCCAGAAATTTTCAAACCAAACGGCTAAATTATCCAAACCGATTCCCTCCTTGCGCTTGATCTTGCGAACGCCGTATATCTTCATTGGCGACAAATAACCACTATAAAATAAGTTGATATATATTATATCATATATATGTGTTTTTTACAAACCCTTGTCATAAGAATTTATAAAAAATTAACTTCTTTAAATATAAAAGCCGGGTCCGAAAAACAAGAACGCCTGCCACAAAAATGTGCAGGCGTTCTTATGACGGATCACAGCTCCTCGGCCATGTTCTGGATAAGGCTGATATTGAGGTTGCCGTTGCGCTCACGAAGCTCGTCAATAAACTTCTTTTCCTCGGCCTTGTTCTTCATGACCACACGGAAATCCAGCTCCATAAGGGTGCCGTAATCGGTGGTCTTGATGCGGTTGAGATGGTGATACTTGCAATACTTGTTGAGGACAGGATCGAACACGTCAGTATAGTCCAGGCTTTCGGGGACGAGGATGCGCAGTCTCTTGCCTCGGCCGCCGCTGCGATCAAGTCCTACCAGGGACATGATAACGATGAAAGCAAGGATCAAAAAAACAGCTATGGCACCAAAGCCAATGAAGCCTACGCCGCAAGCCATACCCGAAGCGATGGAAAGGTAGAAGTAAATGATATCGCGGGGGTCCTCCACGGTGTTTCTGAAACGGATCAGGGCAAGGCCGCCGCCGATGGAGATCGCACGGGCGATATTACTGCCGATACAAATCACAATGATGGCAACGATGGGCCCCAAAAGAAGCATGGTGAACATCACCGAGGGGCGCCAGCCCGAGCGGCGGTGAGTAAACATATACACCAGCATAATAGCAAAGGCAAGACCCACGGCACAGCCCATGAGGGTCAGAGCGCGGCCAAGGGTGATGGTGGTGATATCAATGGTCTGAAGGATATTGTTGAGCAGGTTGTTCATAAGTAAACTTTCCTTTCGGACTTCATTTTTTCAAAATAATCAATGGATCAAGCGAAGATAATGGGCCTCGTCCATGCGTTCCGCACAAGCCTTTTCGTATGTATAAAGCTTAAAATCCGTGCCACACTTGGAGAAGGTATGGAAGGAGAGGCCGAAATCGCTCATAACACGGCAAAACCACAAAGGAACTGCCCCCGCGAATTTCACCTCCAACACCAGCTTTCCGGGTGAAAGCACGGGTTCGCCATAGCGGCCGAGAGAAAGATCCAGGTCATAGCGTCTTGTCAAGATATCACTGTCAAGGGTGACGCGGAAGGAGGGATCGTCCTTAGCGAAGAAAGCTCGTCGGAGATAACTGACGTAGATGCGAGGCACCACCGTTTCGTGAGAGCGATAGTAGTCGATCTCGCGGAGCACCTGTTCGTCAATATAGGAGAGTCCCTCGGGATGGGTGCCTGTCTCCAGATAAGCTTCAGCATCCCGAAGCAGGAGCTTGGCGCGGCGTTTGGTTCCCACGCCGTAAAGCTTTTTCTTAAGCTCCAAAAAGACCTTCGTATCCGACGTGGGCACACCGTAGCTGCGGAGACGGAGCTTTTCTTTATACTTGGGGAGGGTCACCGAGGTGCGGATGACGTTATCGTTGACATCATCGAAGTAGATATTACTGATCATGTAGGGCTCGCCGTTCACGTTGTGCGAGTCATAATCCATGCGGGGCAGGATGCGTTCCAGAAACGCGGGAACGTCCGATATCTGCATGGTGGTCTTTTTTTCCATGCGTTTGAATGTATTCAAAGAGACTCGTCACCTCCCGCCCAAATTTCTGTACTTTTAACAATTTATTATACCTTGCACATATGTACTTCCTATGAACTTTGCATGAATTTTCCATCGACTCGACATAATTTTTACATGAAATACCATATTTTTGATAAATTTCACTCAAGCGATCAAGACAACTTCCTTTTCATCCACAAATTACAGCGGTTAAAAAACAGCGCACTACCGAAACTAACGGCAGACCTCATTTCACGAGAAATGACTCGTCCGAAAGGAACAAGCATCATGACAAGCAACATCAAAAATCTCCTGACAGGTGTCATCATTTCACTGCTCTGCCCCTGCCTTATGTTCGCAGGCGTATTGTCGGCAAGCGCGACCGCCTCTGCCCCCCAAAACTGGTATTGCGTTCGCGCAAAAAATCACAGCCAGCCCCGTGCCGATGCCGCGCTGTCCTTCGTAGAGCAATACGACGGCTACTATATTGACCACCGCCACACCCAGGCGGAGGCCGAGGACAAGGTGGTTTATCTGACCTTTGACGCCGGCTATGAGAACGGCAACGTGGCCAAGGTGCTGGACGCCCTCAAGGCAGCCGAGGTGCCGGGCGCTTTCTTTATTCTGGGCAATCTCCCCGAGGCAGAGCCCGATCTGGTGCGTCGCATGGCGGCCGAGGGACATTTGGTCTGCAACCATACCTTTACCCACAGGGACATGACGGGAAGCCACGCAAGCGAGTTGGAAGGCGAGCTCTGCCGTTTGGAGGACGCTTGCAGAGACCTGTGCGGTGTGGAGATATCCAAGTTTTTCCGCCCGCCTGAGGGGAAATTTGACCGCGCCATGCTAACCGAAGCCCAGCGTCTCGGTTATAAAACCGTGTTCTGGAGCTTTGCCTACGCCGATTGGGACAATCAAAAACAGCCCGACCCCGCGGCAGCCAAGCAAAAGATCCTGGATAACATCCACAACGGTGCCGTCATTCTGCTCCATCCCACCTCTGCCACCAACGCCGCTATCTTGGGCGACGTGATCGCCTCCCTCAAGGCTGAGGGATATCGCTTCGGCACCCTGTTTGAGCTGACCGAGGGGTAATGCGCCCATGAAAAGAAAACGCATCATACGAGAGCTTGGGCGGTTATGCTTGTCGGTCTGTCTTGCGGGGGGGATTCTGTTTTGTATCAAGGCCGGAATTGATCTTTCTCCCTCCGCCAAAGCTCCCGAAGCACAGGCCGTGGCGGGCAGTAGTGTCCGCGAGCCCATAGAGGCCGAGACGGATCGTGACATTGTTTTTTACCGTAAGGCAAACGACAACATGGAGATCGCCCTCACCTTTGACGATGGCCCGCACCCCTATTACACCCCCATCATTTTGGACATTTTGGAGGAATACGGCATCAAGGCCACCTTTTTCATGATCGGTGAGAACGTGGCGTACTACCCTGCCGCCGCAGAAGCCGTCCTCAAGGCGGGACACGAGATCGGCAACCACACCAATCATCACAGAGGGATGAGATCCATGGCCGACCACGAGATCCTCAAGGAAATCGAAGGCTGTGAGGATGCGCTGTATTCTCTGGCTGAATACAAGCCCAGCCTCATCCGCCCGCCCGAGGGGGCCATGAATGAGCAGGTACGGCGGGTAGTGGGGTCTCTGAACTACCGCATCATCCTCTGGGATGTGGACACCCGTGATTGGGCCCATACTCCGCCCGCAGAGATCACCCAAAAGGTACTCAGCGAGATCGACGCGGGTGATATCATCCTCATGCATGATTTCATCGGTCACAACAGCCCCACCCCCGAGGCCCTCCGCATCATGATCCCCGCTCTCCTGGAACGAGGCTACAAATTCGTGACAGTAGGCGAGCTTCTGGATGGCTGAGGGCATAAAATCCCCACCGCGCACGGTAACGCACGCGGTGGGGTGAAACTTTATTGCACACAGACGTCATGAGGATCAAGGGTCAGCACACCATCGACTCGCTCAAAATAAACCTGCAATTTTGCGGTTCGGGTAAATAAAATGACATCTTTCATTATTTTGTGATCGGTGCCCATCCTACAAGCTCTTTAAGAGTGATTAATTTCTGGGTATGATTGTAAAAATCCTCGATTTCAATAGAATATTCCTTGCTAAACTTGCCGTTTTCATCGCTGATCGCTATATAAGATTTGTAATATTCAAATTGATTCATAGCAGGCGAATATAATTCTCGTACAAATATCAAGGTTTTACCGTGCGCATCGACAGATACAACATCATATTCCAAGGAAACATTTTCTCCGGGAGTCCCAAAAACATCTGCCAGTTCATCCTCGCCAGGATAATCATAGTCGGGAGTTTGCTTTATATTGCATACTGCCCAGTTTTTTTCATTTGGCTCCCGGTTCCACATATTCGCTTGTTTAAAAGCCGTCAGAACATCATCTGAAAATTCATCCCAGCTTTTTGCTGTGAGATAGCAGACGTTTTCCATATAATAAACGGAACCGGCAGAGCTTTTTTGGCAAATCATATATGCTCGGAGATTAACCGGACTTTCGCCTGCCAAACTATTTACAGCATCGTAGTAAAAAGAACTACGACAAGAAAAGCGGAAAAGGATGCGTCCGTAATCATCTGTTTCTACCACTTCAATTGTGGCATTTTCAGAACCGGGAGCGCCTGGGATATTGCAAGTTACCAACGAATATAAATCATCTCGGTTACCCGAATAGGGGCCTGGATCTATGGCGAAGAAACAAGAGGAAAGATTGATAAGAAGTACAACAAAGATAGCAACGCACAGCCAAGGGGTCAATATCTTTTTCATAGCTGTCTCCTTTCTCTACCCGTTTTAACTTTTCTGAATGGTGCTGATCAGTTCATTAAATGCGTCCTCGGTTCCGCCGCGCAAAGAAACGGCATAACTCGCGCCGTCATGAACAAACACAACCTCTTGGCAATACATATCATTTATCGTCCCTGAAGAAAAGACAGCTTCTCCGTCAAGAAAGGGTTTTATTTCTGCTTCTATACCGGACTCTGTCAAATACTCCAGGTATGATTGAAGCGTGGTCGTTGTGTCACTGTCGATTGCTTTTTTTGAAATAATGATGTATTCGCTGTAATTTCCGTGTTCAAAAACCCACAAATCCGCTGTGCTTTGGGTTGAGTCACGGATGAATTTTTCGTCTACGGTCAGGGTGATGGCATGAAAAGAGATGTCTCCGTTAAAGGGCATAGAGGTAAAGGCGGGGAGTTTTCCACATGAGGAAAGCACGCCTATGGTCAATATACATACTAAAAGAAGGCTTATACATCTTTTCATAAAGTCCTCCTCACACCAAAAGCAACACGGTCAGCGCCACGGCCAGTATGATCCACAGCACAGCCAAGCCTGTCACGATATACCAGCGCCTCGGGTGGCTCATCTTTTTGGAGTGGGCAAAGACAAGACCGATCACCAGGGGCGCGATAGGCACAAGATAGCCCAACAACACGAAGATGATCCAAAAAGAGGTAATAGCCATTTCGTCGGTATAATCAGAGCCGCCGATGCCACCTATGATACCCATGTCATTTTCATATTCGTGGTATTCGTAAGTATAACTATTGTTTACTTTATAAGAACCGTCCGAGTTTCGCTTCAGCTCCGACGGGAAATCATCAATGGTGTATACAGTCACTTCGCCTCGACGGTAAGAGAAATTACCGTCGGCATCGAAATGGCTGTTGTCCAAAGCGGCGTAGTCCACGTAACCGAAGGAGCCGTCGTGCATTTCGTAAATGGCACCTCGGAGGGTGGACAAAAGACCGCTGTCGTCGTGAAAGCGAAGCTCAAAAAGCGGGCAATCCTTGAGATCGGTCACGTCCACCTTTTCACCTTTTCCTTTTTGGGTAAGGGAAAGGATCTCCTCGGCAAAGCTGTCGGTGATGTCGTAATACTCATCTCGCGGGGTAAACTCCTGGGGGTTGTCATAGACGTTACGTATGACGTATTTACCCTCCGTGCCGTTGAAATAGGCTTGTAAGGTTGCCATTTTACCGGATTCGCAGTAAATGGCAACTTCATCGTTAGCATGATCCATCACGTACACCAGGTATCCGCCTTTTTCATAAGAATATACGGTTTCTCCCGTCTGCTCAGAACCGGTTGCATAGCCGCGGGGAGAATTCATATAAATGTATTTCTTACCAATCAATTTCAAAAGCTGCCATTCTGCAGGCAGATCGACCTGCTCGTAGGTCACGCCGTCGCCGCTCAGCTTGGTGTGGTCGGCGTTGACGTAGATCCATTGAACGCCGTTCTCACCGTCGTCAATGGGAGGAGTGGCGCTTACGGTCACACAGAAGGCGGAAATCAAGAGAGACATCAAAAGGAAGAGTGCGCTGAGTGCGCGGAAATTCTTGTGCATTTTCATAGCAGTTCCCTCCTTTACGCCAGATTGAGCTTGCGCTCAATGGTATTCAGAGTGACGAGATGCAGGATCCAGGCCGCGGTGGCTATGGCCACGATCACCAGCAGGATGATGGCGATCAGGGTCAGGTGGATCATTGGCTCCGAGGGCTTATCCAAAAGAAGGATCAAGCCTTCCACGGATTGAATGCCGAACATACCGAACACCTGATACAGCGTAGACAGAATAAAATCGACACCGATGTAAATGCCCAATGCCGCCAACACCTTATGCTTTTTGGCCACGGTGGCACCTACGGTGATGCAAAGATGGATCATACCGATCTGATACAGGGAACAAACAGCCATCAAAAGAATGATGCCCAGAAGATAGACCAGCATCCACCCGCCGATGGCCTCCCAGATCATGGCGATCAGCTTCCAAAATTCTACAAAGATCTCAAAATTGATGATGGCGCCGTTATTTCCCGTGCCGGGGATGATCAAAAGGAACAGAAGCACGGCGATAATCGTGACAAGCACGTTGCCCGCGTTAAAGAGGAATACATTGACCACCTTGGAGAGGTAAAGGTCTCTGCGCTTGACAGGCAGGGTGAAGGTAAGATAACCTTCATCGCTGAAAAAGTTTTTAAAATAGCGAATATAGCACATGATGGGCGTCACGATGAGGATACCCGACCAGGCCATGACAACACCAAAGCCCATGAAAACAGAGCCCAGGACCAAAAAGATAGAAAGAATCGAGGTTTCGTCCATAAGGTTGGAGGCAATGGACAAACGGATGATAAAGGAAAGGATCACCGCCATGCCGATCAGCGCCACGGACAGAGCCGCCCACAGCTTCCAGATGGCTCTTACGTCATATTTCAGTAGCTTCTTGAGCATTTGAACACCTCCTTAAAGAGTTCGTCCAGAGACTTGCCGTGGGCCTCACGGACCTCGTCAGCCACACCCGACAGAAGCACTTGTCCGCCGTAGCCCAAAAAGGCAAATTCGTCCAGCACGGGCTCTACGTCGTGGATGAGGTGGGTGGTGATGATGACGGCAGCCTCAGGATTGTAATTGCCGATGATGGTCTGCAGAATGTAATCTCTGGCGGCGGGGTCAACGCCCGCGATGGGCTCGTCAAGCAGATACAGTCTTGCTTGGCGGGACATGACCACCACAAGCTGGACCTTTTCCTTGGTACCTTTGGACAGGGTGGACATACGGGCTGTAGGATCAATGGCCAGATCCGAGAGCATCCGCAGGGCGCGGGTTCTGTCAAAGTCCTCATAAAATTCCTCGAAATAGTCCAAAAGCTCGCTAACCTTCATTTTGGGGGACAGGTAAGTACGCTCGGGCAGATACGACACGTAGGCATTGGTTGCCTCGCTCTGCGGCTCACCGCAAATGTAGATCTCGCCGCTATCGGGAGTCAGGAGTCCCGAGATCAGTTTGATCAAAGTAGATTTGCCGCAGCCGTTGGGGCCGAGAAGACCCACGATTTTGCCGCCCGACAAGTTCATGTTGAGGTTATATAGCACGGGCACCCCTGTTTTATAACTTTTACAGAGGTTGTTACAGGTCAATACGGATGTGCTCATATCAATCTTCCTCCTTTGACTGTTGAATGAACGTGATGATCTCGTCCTTGGTAATGCCCAAGGACAATGCTTCGTGGAGCAGTTGGGCCAGCGCTTCCTCTCGCATGGTCTCCTTGGCACGGCGGAGAACCTCCTCATCGGAGGTAACGAATCTCCCTGCGGTGGAGCGGGCATAGAGAAGCCCTTCCCTCTCCAGCTCTACGAAGGCTTTTTGCATGGTGTTGGGGTTGACGGCGGCTTCAAAGGCCATCTGGCGCACGGGTGGCACTTGCTCATCGGCCTTGTATTTTCCGCTCAGGATATCCTTGCGGATACGGCTGACGAGCTGGAGATACACGGGCGCCCTATTATGAAACTGCCAGGCCATAGGTTCACCTCCTTGTCTGCCTGTGTTAATACAATAATACACCATATGTGATTGTTTGTCAAGAGGGTGTGGATATTTTTTTGTTTTGGGGTTGAATTGTTGTTTAGCCGGCAGTGCCGGCGGCCAATGTCGCCTAACAAGTATTTCTATGCTCCCCCCAAAAAACAGGCACCCCGAAAGGTACCTGTAAAAGATGGTATTACTGCGGCAAGATCTTTACCGACTTGATGAACATGATATCTCCCGCCTCGCAGGCGTTAAAGAAATCAATACGAACTCTGTGGATATCGCCGCTCCAAAATCCTGTCTCAGAGAGGTCTATCCGCAAGGTGTGATATTTGCTGTCAGGCGTTCCAAGGTCAGCCCCCGTGGAAATGCCGCTCACGGCATCCCAGGTATTGCCCGAGCAAAGGAAGAACTCTGCAGAGTAGCCGCCCAGGGTGTTGGTTTTAGGGATCATGTACTCAATCTCCAGGATGTAGTAATCCTCGGCAAGATAGGTCTCGGAAAGGCCCGTGAAATCCACGTAGAAGTAGGGATCGTAGGGTTCAAGCAAGGAGAGGCGCAGGCCTTTGGCGGTGATACTGCACTCTGCTCGCTTCATGCCTGTGACATATGCAAGGCTTTCTTCCTTAGTGAAGTCCACCTGCAAAGCAGGGGCTTCGGGAGCCACCTCTACAGTACCGTCACCCCATTGACGATTGAGCCATTTGAGGCGGGCGATGAGCCAACTGTTCAGGAATTTTCCCGCGTCAGCGTGCTTTTCAAAGGTCTGTAGATCGGCCTGGCAATGGTGATGGATGAGTGCTCGATGAGCCCCCGCTCCCCATTTGGCCCAGTCACGGTCGTAGGCGTCAGCGTAACGGTAAGTGCGTTCCAGCACTTCCATAGCAACGGTCTGAAGCTGAGGATAATAATCCTGCCAGACCACCTTGCACATATCCTCAAACCAGTCGATGCTGCCCAGCATGACGTACCACAGATTGGTTCTCATGCCCTCGCTATAGGACAGGTTGGTGGCATAAAAGCCCGAGGACGAATGAGTAGAGCTATAGTGGGTATTAGCCATGGCAAAGTCAAAGTCCCAGGGGGCCGCCAGGGTCAAGCGTCCGTCGCCGTTGGGAGACAGGTCAACGTACATATTGAAGGTCATGGCATCCAAATTTTTGGCGATCTCGTCCAAAATACACATACGGACGGCTGACTCAATGTTGAATACCGCGTCAATGGTCTCGATCTGGAGCTCGGTTCTGGTTTTGCCCTGAAGTTCACTCTTTGGTCGAAGGGTCATATTCCCTTCCCTGTCAAGGCTGTAATATTTTTCCTCGTAAAGTGCCGAGGCCACCACCTTGAAAACGGCGGACACGTATTTGACCACGTAATCCTTCTGCTCCTGGGTATATCCGCTTCCCGACAGAGCAAAGTTCATACCACCGAAATACATTTCAGCACCGTTGCGATCGCGAACGGTGATCTCGGGCCATACCACGATGGATTCGGGCTCGTCGTTTCGACCGCCCTGACCGATCATGAGGTAACCGATCTCCAGCGAAGTATCGCCTTCTTTGGCCTCGTAGATATCCACACGGTCGTTGTTGATCTGGGTCTGCTCACAGAGGAGATACACCCCCATATATTCGTCGTTGACGTAGACCTCCACAGGCGTACAATCAGAGCTGTAATATTTCCCACCCAAAAGCACCTCCGCAAAAGCAAAGGTAGACCAAGTGCGAAGCATGGAGCTATCAAAATAATCTGCCATCAAGCACCAGCTCTTGTAAGCGTTACCGTCGTTGAGGCCTAACATGGATTGCTTGGTCTCAAACTTGATGCGGTAAGGCTTTTTGGGCGCGCCGGCGGTGGAGTTGCCGCGAACACGGACACCCGCGGCGCAATCCGTCAGCACGTAAGCCTCGTCACAGCGTGAAACGCTGATGGTGGAATTCACGTAGTAATCCTTGGAGTGGATGGACTGACCGCCCTCGGTCCTGATGTCGATACGGGGCATTTCCTCCTTAGGGATATCCGAGCCTTCTATCTCAAGTTCAGGCTCGGTAACAGGCTCGGGAGGAGCCAGAGTCACCACGTTCCCGCCGCCGTTTTCACTTTCCTCATCGGTTTCCACGGCTTGGGTCACAGTTTCTTCACCGTCGGAGGTTGCGGTCGTGACCTCGGGCTGTGTGTCGTCAGTCGTCGTTTCAGCAGGCTCGGTAGGTACTTGGGTATCGTCGGATATGGGATCACTCTCACGATCTGTCGGAGAGGTTTGTAAAGTCGTATCTGTATCCGAGGGGTCGTTTGCTTGATTGCAGGCTATAAAGCAACAAGCCAGCAGCATGAGCGTGGCAAGACCTACCGCAAGCAGGATACACCGCCTCGCGCGTTTGTGTTTATATGCCATATGTTCTGACTCCTTTTCTGTATTTATGACAGTATACCATACTTTTTCCCAAAAATCAATACGTATACGCAAAACGTGAAACCAAAAATCCCAAGACTGAACACTTGTGTTCTTTACAGCGTTTTTTCACGATATTATTTCATCCCCCATCGGATTGACACCGCTTGGTTTTTGTGATATAATACGCTTAGAAAGTAACTGCCCAATTTGCAGCGTCCGGTTTAGAAACAGATATCGCACGCTGACAATTTTCATTCTGCGGCTAAATTTCCCAAAGGGAACCTCTAAAAACTCTATTGGCGAGAAAGCCGCGAGGGAGTTTTTCGTCAAATGATACAATTTTTCGCACGCGTAGTGGAGCTACGCGAAGGGAAAATCGCTTTCGCAAGCGAAAGCGTGAAATGTGACGGAAAAAT
>JAFTIL010000013.1 GCA_017456905.1 Clostridia bacterium | reverse complement strand
CCTCCAAGAACCTTTAAATAATGATTCTTTTTAAAGGTTTTTGAAGGGTTCCAAGGGAAACTTTTTGCAAAAAGTTTCCCTTGGCCGCACCTCTATAAACAACAATTTACTTCCCTCTGCTACCTATGACGAACCGAAAAGCCAAAATCTTACAGGAAATAAAAAATATTTTGAAAAAGCAGATACCCCACGCGAGAGTATCTGCTTTTTCAAATCAAAATATGAAAATGCCGAAATGAAATCCTGCGTAGACCAGCGCAGCCTGCAACAAAATGATCACGGGGATCCCCAGCATAAATTTGGCGTGTTTTGTCTTATGCCTAAAGATCAGCATACACAGAAACATCGCCACCGAGCCTCCCAAAGAAGAGATCAAAAGCAAGGAACTTTCGGGCACGCGAAATCTCACATGATTCAGCTTTGAAAAAAGCTTATCATAAATGCAAATAATCACCGAAAGAATGGAAATGACACCTAAATAAAGCAAAAATATCTTCAAAGGATCATTCATTTCCTGCCTCACTTTTTGGCGTTATCTTTCAGAGATACCACCTGGTTGTAAGTGTTCTCATGCTTGGTATCCTTGCAGAAATAACCGAAACGGACGAACTGGAATCTCTCGCCGCCTTCGGCCGTCTCCAGAGAAGGCTCCACCATGGCGCCCTCGATCTTGGTCAGAGAATTCTCGTTCAGGAAGTCCAGATAGGTCTTGCCCTCGGGAACGTCGGCAGTGTTCTCAATGTTGAACAAGCGATCGTAGAGCATGAGGGTGGTGGGCTTGGCGTACTTGGCAGAGAGCCAATGAATGGTGCCCTTGACCTTGCGGCCGTCGGTGGGCATCCCGCTACCCGTTTCCAAATCGGCGGTGGCGTGGATGCACTTAATAGAGCCATCCTCATTCTTCTCAATCTCACCGCACTTGATGATATAGCCACCCATGAGACGCACCTCACCCTCGGGTTTGAGACGGAAGAACTTGGGCGGGGGAACCTCGGCAAAATCATCGGCGTCGATATAGACCTCGCGGGTCATGGGAACCTCACGGGTGCCCAGCTCAGGCTTTTGAGGATGGTTGGGGAGGGAGATCATCTCCTCCTTATCCTCGGGATAGTTGTCGATCACCACCTTGATGGGATGAGCAATGGCCACACGGCGCAGGGCGTTTTCGTTGAGATCGTCACGAACGCAGGCCTCCAGTTGACGGATATCCACGGTGTGGTCGGTATTGGTCACGCCCGCCTCGCGGACAAAGGTGAACAGAGCGTTCGGGGTATAGCCACGGCGGCGCAGACCCTTGAGCGTGGGCAGACGGGGGTCATCCCAGCCGTCCACGTGGTTTTCTTCCACAAGCTGACGGAGGTAACGCTTGGACATGACGGTGTAGGTGATGTTCATGCGGCCGAACTCCCACTGGTGGGGCTTCTGAGCAAAGCCGATCTTCTCCACAACCCAGTCGTACAGAGGTCTATGGTTGCGGAACTCACTGGAGCAGAGAGAGTGGGTGATACCCTCCAGCGCGTCCTGGATGGGATGGGCAAAGTCGTACATGGGGTACACGCACCATTCGTCGCCCTGACGGTGATGGTGAATGTGCTTGATACGGTAGATAACGGGGTCACGGAGGTAGGGGTTGTCCGAGGAGGGGTCGATCTTGGCGCGAAGTGTCCGCGCGCCATCCTCAAACTCGCCGTTCTTCATACGCTCGAACAGCGCCAAATTCTCCTCCACGCTACGGTTACGGTAAGGAGACTCCTTGGAAGCCTGGGCGCGGTCGGTGCCTTTGTAATCCGCCAAGTCATCCTTGGACAGATCGCAGACGTAGGCGTCGCCCTGCTTGATGAGCTGGACGGCGAACTCATAGCACTTGCCGAAATAATCCGAGCCATAGAACACACCGCCCGTGGGAATAGCACCCAACCACTCCAGATCCTCGCGGATGGAGCGGACGAACTCATCGCTCTCCTTGGCGGGGTTGGTGTCATCGTAGCGGAGGTTGAAAAGACCGTTGTACTTATTGGCCACGTCGGTGTTGACGCAGATAGCCTTTACAGAGCCAATGTGCAGATAGCCGTTGGGCTCGGGGGGGAAACGGGTGTGGATCTTCAGTTCGGGGTTGGCCACAAGATCCTCGTCAATGATGTCATGAATAAAATTCGAATGCTTGATTTCGTTTTCCATGGTGGTATTTATGCGAAAAAACTTTTTGGGGAAAGTTTTCCGCACCCTTTCAAAAACTTTATAAATATAAAATATCGCTGTGGGGCAGAGCCCCGCATTAGTTAAACACATCCAGTCTTGCGAAGACGCGATCCTTGCCCAGAAGCTTCATGACGGTGTAGAGGTCGGGAGCGTTGAGCTTACCCGTGACCGCCACGCGGAGGAAAGAAGAGATATCGGCCACGCTACCCTTGAAGGCGGTGGGGTCAGCCTTATAGGCCTTCATATCGGCGGCATAGCCCAAATCCGTGGCAATGGCCTTGACCTTGTCAAACCAAACGGTCATTTCATCGGCAGGATCGTAGGTAGCCTTGAAAGCGGTGATGGTAGCCTTCACGTCAGCCATATCTGTACCCTCGGGAAGGCTATCCTTGACAGCGAAGAGATCATCATAGAAGAAATCCAGATAAGGACGTACGTCGGTCCAGGTGGCAAAGTCCTTTCTGGGCTTCTTGCCGCCGCGGCCAATGGCAAAGATGGCCTTGGCATAGTCGGGATCAGCGGTCAGCAAAGCAGCCAGCTCGGGATCGAACTCAGCAGCCCAACCAACCACACCGTCGTAGACCTGCTCGGCGGTCATGCGGGACAATACGTTCTTGGACACGTCGGTAAGCTTTTGGAAATCAAAGAGACAGCCCGACGCGGACATCTTCTTAATATTGAAGGGGAAAGCGGTGTAGTGAGCCTCGGGATTGGCTGCTCTCCACTCCTCGTAGTTGGAGTTGAGCAGGGTCAGGACGTACTCAGCCACCGCCTCGGGAGCATAGCCCATGCGGGCGTAGTCATCCAGGTTAGCCCCCATGTCACGCTTGGAGAGCTTCTTCTTGTTGCCGTTCTCATCCAGACGCATGATCTGGGAAATGTGCATATACTTGGGCGCCTTGAAGCCAAGGTAATAGAACAGCTGCAGATGCTTGGGCAGAGAGGGCAGCCATTCCTCACCGCGGATGACCAAATTGGTCCCCATGAGGTGATCGTCTACTGCGTGAGCAAAGTGGTAGGTGGGGATGCCGTCGGACTTGAGCAGGACGAAATCCTCATCGTTGACAGGCATTTCCAGCTTGCCTCTCACAAGGTCCTGAAAGGCGATCTTCTTTTCGCCGTCACCGTCGGACAGCAGGCGGAGCACCCAGGGGTTGCCTGCGGCCAGATTGGCCTCCACATCCTGCATAGTGAATTCTCTGTGGGACAGCATCTCAGCCCGTCTCGCGGCGGCCTCGGCCTCCCAGTCCACGTTTTTGATCTCGGCTTTCTTGTCAGCCTGCTTCAAGGCCTCCAACTCTTCTTCGGTGGAGAAAACGGGATAAGCCTTGCCCTCGGCCACCAGCTTTTTGGCATAGACGTGGTAGATGGGGGCGCGGAGGCTCTGCTTGTAGGGGCCGTAAATGCCCGTATCCTGCACCTTGCCGTCGGGGCCCAGGATGGCTCCCTCGTCAAAGTGGATGCCGTAATGCTCCAGGGTGGTGATGAGACCCTCGGCAGCACCGGGAACCTCTCGCTTGGCGTCGGTGTCCTCAATGCGAAGATAGAACACACCGCCCGACTGATGGGCCAGACGCTCGCCGACCATAACGGGGAATAATCCGCCAAAGTGGACAAAACCCGTGGGGCTGGGCGCAAAACGGGTGACCTTGGCACCTTCGGGAAGTTTTCTTGCAGGATAGGCGGCCTCCATGTCCTCGGGCGTTTTCGTCACGTTGGGAAACAGAAGATCAGCTAATTTTTGATAATCTAAATTCATCTTGTATCGTCATCCTTTCGGTAAGTTAATGCGTAGGCTATTCTTTTAAAAATACATCACGTTGTCCAAAGCTTGAGACAGCCTTGCGCTGTCACCGTGACCGGGATAGATGGTGAGCTTGCCGTCCAGGGTGCGGAGTAGCCCCAGAGAGCGGAACAGCACTTCCCTGCTACCACCCCAGAGATCCCAACGGCCGATATTGTCGGCAAAGAGGGTATCTCCGGTGACGAGGATACGGGCGTTGCCCGTGGGCTCGACACAGAGATAGCACACCGATCCGGGAGAGTGTCCGGGAGTATGGACCACCTTGATCTTGCCTCCGCTCAGGGGCAATTCGTCTCCGTCCTTGAGCAGAATGTCGGCGGGGGCGTAGACCCTGTCTTGGCCAAAAAAGAAGGAAAAACCGTTCTTTTCTCCGTCGGTGAGCATGGGTGCGTCACCCTCGTGGATATATACCTTCAAGTCATACCCTTCCTCCTTTGCGGCGGCGCGCAAAGTGTCCACCGAGAGGATGTGGTCAAAGTGACCGTGGGTGAGCAGAATGCCTGCGGGAATCAGATTCTCTTCGTGAAGCCGTTTCATGATCGACGCGGCAGCGGCACTGGGGTCAATGATAAAGGCTTGTCCTCCCTGCCTCAGAAGATAACAGTTGGAGGCAAAGGAACCGGGGAAAAGATTGATGATCTCCATAAATTACCTCTCGATCATAGAAATACATCTTATATTATATCACATATTTTCCGTCTTGTCTACAGTGAAGTCAAAAAAAGTTGTGGCAGGCAAGCAAAATTTCATGTACTTGACACGAGTTGCGCGGTATGGTATAATGGTTCTAACACCATAAAGGAGGACCCGTCATGAAAAAATGGCTCTGCTTTATACTGACAATTTGCCTCTTGCTTCCTTGTCTTTCGGGGTGTGACCCGGCCTTTATGAATACCGAGGAAAATACCGAGACGAAAACCGAAAGCCGCGATCCCAACGAGGCAGAACAGTCACCGAGCATCACCATGGCCGAGATCGTTCATGCCAACAGCACGGCCAAACTCCGTGAAATCTATAACAGCTTCAGCATCACCTATACATATAGCGACGGCTACGTTTTCGACTATTATGTGGACAGAGATACAATATTTGAAATGGATAATGAAGATTATTGCGCCGTTTTCACCGAAACAGATTGTATATATTACGATAGTGGTTATTACGGTCAAGTCTTGTACGCAGGTATTACGCCTGACATTTCCTGGAGCCGTTGGCTTGCGTTAGACGATCACGACGCGCTGTGGGAGACTGTGATGCGGGCCACCCTACGGGACGGAAAGCTCTATGTGAATACCTTTGTGCCCGCGGAGTATATTGATGACGTGTATAACGATATAGAAGATCTCTCCTCTGTGATGATAGCATACGTGCTGGATGCAGAAACCTACGTCATACTTGAATCAACCACAACGTACAAATTTACGGATGGTTCATACGATACGATGGAAAGCCGCATGAAGGCCAACGTGGCAACCCCCGATGAGCTCCATTCCTTGATGCAGCATATATCCGATCCCTCAGATACCCGTACCTTCACCATCATTTTAGACCCCGACACTTCTTACGAAGCTGCGTATTCCGTGACTCTTCCCAAGGAGGATTACGTGGAGTTTTATTATCCCGACGATTATACCGCACTCTATCTGGACCGCGCCTGCACACAGCTCGCAACAGAAGAAGATCTCAATACTTTAGAAGATCTGACGGTATACGCCAAAGCGCTTTATCCTGAATCTGAAACGGCAGGCTCTCTTTGAGCCTGCCGTTTCACATTATCATCATTTTCTCTTCAGCTTACCCACCACGCGGCCGCAGCAAACCACCTGTTCAAAATCCTTGAGCATGATGGGGGCATACGCCGTATTGAGGGAGATCAGACGGTCACCACCGTATTTCTTGAAATAACCGGAGCCGTCCAGCACGAAAATGCCCAGCTCCCCTTCTTCCACGAAATCGCAGTTTTCCACCAGGAGCACGTCGCCCGAATGATATTTGGGCTCCATGCTGTCGCCCGCGATCCGCAGGGCGTAATCCGCCTCCTTGGTCTTGGGGGCATCGGGTATGAAGATCTCGGTACCTGTGCTCTCGGACAAGAACTCACCCACACCCGCAGATACAGGGAGATCGTAGAGGGAGATGCGACGGCGGCCCAGACCCGCAGGCATCGAGCCTCGGATCACACGGCTCTCAGCGGACGAAACAGGTGTGGCAGCCACAGGAGCCGAAGCCACAGGCGCCTGCACCTGGGCTACAGCCGGAGGAGTTTCCAAAACCACGGGGGCCTGCATTCCGTCGAAATGATAACGATAAGCCTCGCTCTGCTTCACGGCGGCGGCCACCACACGCTCTGCCGCCTCGGCGGATTCGTCGGCAGCAGTGGAACGGCGGCTCTTGGGACGGCGGGTAGCATTCTTCTGCTCTGCCAGATCGCGGAGCAAAATTGCCTCCTCGGCGGCCTGGCGGGAAGCCCTGTCTCGCTCCTTTTCAACGACCATAGCCGCAAGAGAACGACCGTATGCATCTAACAAACGATAATTTTCCACCAGGGTCATTTCCTCGGGAGACAGGGTATAGTTATTGGTGTTCTCTGGCTCACCCGTCATTAGATAGTCAAGAGAACATTCCAGCGCACGGCAGATCGCCACCATATTGACCAGTTTGGGAGAATCGCTGATACCCGCCAAAAGCTTGGACAGGGTTCCCAGGGGAATGCCCGTCATTTCCGACAGCTTTTCATTTGTGATCTTCCGCTCACTTTTGATCTTTTTGATCCGATCTAAATAGGTTTCCTGCACCATGAGCACCTCCGCACAAAGGCAAGACCGCCTCTGTTCTTTATTTGGAACTATTATAGCATATTTTTCACAATTTGTAAAGAGGTTTTTGAAAATTTATTCCGATTTTTGATTCTTTTTCGTCTTGACTTTTGCGTCATTTTACCGCACGCATCTTTTACAGAACCTCCCGATGCTAAAGCTAAACGCTCGGTTGTATGAAGCCAGGAATTTCAAAGGTTTAAAAAGCCATTGAGGAAATCCCTTCATAGGGGCGGAGTAGCCTAAGCGTCTTTTCATTATATACAGTATGGCTTTTTAATGCTCCCCAAGTCAACCGCCATTTCGCCCAAAACCCCCATCCCCGTTTTGTGCAACCCGACAAACTTCAAAAAAACCGCATAAACCCATTGAAAAACCCCCGGAAATGCTGTAAAATGTGGGTAATAGCCGCATTGCGGTTGCATTATGTTCAAGAAAAAGGAGAACAGAAACATGGCAGAAAAAAGAATCGTAAAGGTCGGTATCATCGGCTGCGGCGGTATCGCCAACGGTAAGCATATGCCCTCTTTGAAACAGCTTCCCAACGTGGAAATGGTGGCCTTCTGTGACATCATCGTAGAACGTGCTGAGACCGCCAAGGCCAAGTACGGCACTCCCGACGCTAAGGTCTACGAAAACTACAAGGATCTTCTGGCTGACGAGTCCATTGAGGTAGTTCACGTCTGCACCCCCAACCGTTCCCACAGCTTCATCACCGTAGACGCGCTGGACGCGGGCAAGCACGTCATGTGCGAGAAGCCCATGGCCATCAACTCCGCCGAGGCCAGAAAGATGTTGGATGCTCAAAAGCGCAGCGGCAAGAAGCTGACCATCGGCTATCAGTCCCGCCAGGCCGCCGGTGCCCAGTACCTCAAGCAGGAGGCTCTGGACGGCACCTTCGGTGAGATCTATTACGCCAAGGCTACCGCCCTTCGTCGCAGAGCTGTTCCTACATGGGGCGTTTTCCTCAACGAATATGAGCAGGGCGGCGGTCCTCTGATCGATATCGGTACTCACTCCCTAGATCTGACCCTGTGGCTCATGGACAACTATAAGCCCAAGTACTGCGTGGGCACCTCCTACCACAAGCTCAACAAGGACACCAACCAGGGTAACGCCTGGGGTAACTGGGATCCCGAGAAGTTCACGGTGGAGGATTCCGCCTTTGGCTTCATCGTCATGGAGAACGGCGCCACCATCAACCTGGAATCCTCCTGGGCCATCAATATGCTGGACGTCCGTGAGGCAACCACCTGCATCTGCGGCACCAAGGCCGGCGCCGACCTCTACGACGGCGTACGCATCAACGGCATCCGCAACAACAGCCAGTACGTCCTTCGCCCCACCCTCAATCCTCAGGGCGCGGCCTTCTATGAGGGTGTGAACAATGCCGATCCCTCGGTCATGGAAGCAGCTCAATGGATCAACGCCGTGGTCACCGACACTGACCCCTGCGTCCTCCCCGAGCAGGCCTACACCGTCACCCGTATTCTGGAGGGCATCTACGAGTCCGCCAAGACGGGTCAGCCCTACTACTTCGACTGATACTGTAAGCCTCCCCCGGAGGGGGAGGTGTCACGCCCGCACGGGCGTGACAGAGAGGGCGTTCCCCTCTCACCCGCCTGCGGCGGGAGCTTTCTCGCTGAGGCTCGGGCACGCCACGGCTCTGGATGCCACCGGCATCCATTCACTTCCGTGTCGCCGCTTCGCTACCCAGAGGGAGAGCCTTGACAACTACTGAAAGGAATATTACCACTATGAAACTGAGTGTTTTAGCAAACCTGTACGGTTCTAAATCTTTAGACGAAACCTTGCAGATCCTCACCGGTCTGGGCGTTCACACCGTAGAGCTGGGCGCAGGCGGTTACCCCGGCAAGGCTCATTGCAACCCCGCCGAGCTGCTGGCCGATGACGCCAAGTACGACGAGTTCATCGCCACTCTCAAGAAGTACGACGTAGAGGTCTGCGCGCTGGCCTGCCACGGCAACGCCCTGCACCCCGATAAGGCTATCGCCGACCAGTTCGACAAGGACTTCCGCAATGCTATCCTGCTGGCCGAAAAGATGGGCGTGGATACCGTTATTACCTTCTCCGGCTGTCCCGGCGATCACGAGGGTGCCAAGTACCCCAACTGGGTCACCTGCCCCTGGCCCGAGGATTTCCTCGCTATCCTTGATTGGCAATGGAACGAAAAGGTCATTCCCTACTGGAAGGAAGCAGGTGCCTTCGCTCTGGCTCACAACGTCCCCCACATCGCCTTTGAGATGCACCCCGGCTTCTGCGTCTACAACCCCGCGACCCTGCTCCGCCTCCGCGAGGCCGTCGGTCCCGTGATCGGCGCCAACTTCGATCCCTCTCACCTGGTCTGGCAGGGCATGGATCCCGTGGCCGCCATCCGCGAGCTGAAGGGGGCCATCTACCACGTCCACGCCAAGGACACCAAGATCGACAAGTACAACACCGCGGCAAACGGCGTGCTGGACACCAAGCACTACTCCGACGAGCTGAACCGCTCCTGGATCTTCCGCACCGTGGGCTACGGCAACGGCGAGACCTACTGGAGAGACATGATCTCCAACCTCCGCCTCTGCGGTTATGACAAGGTGCTTTCTATCGAGCATGAGGACAGCATCATGACCATCGACGAGGGCCTGTCCAAGGCCGTGGCGTTCCTCAAGGGCGTTTGCATCTTCGAGGAGAAGCCTACGACCATGAGTTGGGCATAATAATCATTTAAAGTAGAGCTTCTTGGGCAAGCTCTCCTTTCCGTTTAGAAAAAAAGTCGGCTCACGTGAGCCGACTTTTCTTTATAGATCAAACAGTTTTTTGGCATTTTCGGTGGTCACCCTTGAAATCTCCTCCGCGCTAACCCCGTGAAGCTCTGCCAGCACCTCGCCCACATAGGGGAGCATAGCAGAATGACAGATCTTTCCGCGAAAGGGGACAGGGGCCATGTAGGGGCAATCCGTTTCCACCAGCAGGTGATCCAAGGGAATCGACGCCGCCACAGCCCTGACCCGCTCGGCGTTTTTGAAGGTGACCGTCCCGCCGAAAGCGATGTACCAGCCCCGCTTGACCAGCTCCCTAGCCATCTCGGCCGAGCCGCTGTAACCATGGAATACACCTCGCACGTCGGGATATTTCAGTACGGTTTCAAAGCAATCCCCGTGGGCTTCGCGGTCGTGGATCAACACAGGGAGTCCCACACGGCGGGCGATGTCCAACTGACCCTCAAAAAAGACCTTTTGCAGATCCTTATCCATGGGCTGCCAATGATAGTCCAGACCGATCTCACCGATGGCCACGATCTTGTCCCGCTTTCGGCGGTCAGCGTCGCTGACCCAATCATATAGCGCAGAAAGGGTGGTGTCGGGATCCATGGGTGTGCCGTCGGGCAATCCTTGGGCGTCCTCGGGATGGATACCCACGGCGGCGTACATGAAGGAGTACTTCCCTGTCATGTCTACGGCGGTTTGGCTGTTGATGAGATTCGTACCCGCGTTGATCACGCCATAAACGGCAGACTGAAAGGCAGGGCTGTTCAAAAGCTCCTCGGCACCTCCGTCGAGGGTGTCAAATTTGCGGTCAAAATAGTGGGCGTGAGTGTCGAAATAGGTGGGCATAGGGACTCCTTTCAAAGCGATAAGATCACCGTTTACCAAATAAAGGGGATCATGCGATACTTGACTTTTTTCTTATACTCGTCATATCCCGAAAGCTCCGCCGTCAGAAGGTTCTCTTCCCCACGGATGCGGACAATCATGAGGACGGGGTAGAAGGCGAAGGGGATGAGGGCGTACCACGAGCCGAGGACGAGAGGGAGGGCTAAAAACATAACCGTGGAGGCCATATACATAGGATGGCGTACCACGCCGTAAAGTCCTGTGGAGATAACGGTTTGCCCCTCCTCCACCCTGACGGTGCGGGACAGGTAGGCGTTCTCCCGCATGACCTCGGCGTAGAGGGCATAGCCCACGAGAAACAGCACCGAGGCGACGATGACCACGGGGAGGGGGACTTTGGACCAGCCGAACCGGAAGTCCAGCCCCGCGAGGATGAAGCCGCCGAGGAAGATCAGACCCATAACGGCCACCACGCCCTTTTGGGTGCCCTGCTTTTCCTTAACGTCCAACCGCTTGGCAAGAAGATCGCGTGCGCAGATCATCATGACGATGCCCATCATGAACATGGGAACAAAGAGCAGACAAAGGAACAAAAGCCCCCCGGGATAGGCCAAAGTGCCTGCGGGGAGGAATAACAGAAGGGCGACCATGAGGAGGCCCGCTATGAATTTGATGAGGGCGTTGATCAGCAGTTTCATAAACCATCCTCCTTTTTGAAGTTTTTGAAAGGGGTCGAGGGGGAAACTTTTTCAAAAAGTTTCCCCCTCGCGTACTCTTATTCTTCCTCTACAACCGCGATCGCCAGCTCCTCGAGAGCCTTGGGATCGGCGGGGGAGGGGCACTTGGTCATAAGCTCGCTGGCGTTCTGCACCTTGGGGAAGGCGATGACGTCGCGGATGTCCTCCAGACCGATGGAGAGAGCCACCAGACGGTCGAGACCGAAAGCCAGACCGCCGTGAGGAGGTACGCCGTACTTGAAGGCCTCCAAGAGGAAGCCGAACTTCTCCTGGGCATCCTCGGGAGTAAAGCCCAGTACCTCGAACATCTTGGACTGGATCTCACCCGAGTGGATACGGATGGAGCCGCCGCCCAGTTCGGTACCGTTCAGAACGATATCGTATGCCTTGGCGCGGACACGGCCGGGATCGCTGTCAATGTACTGGAGATCCTCCTCCATGGGCATGGTGAAGGGATGGTGCTTGGCGTAGAAGCGGCCGTCCTCCTCGCTGTACTCCAGGAGGGGGAACTCGGTGACCCACAGGAACTTGAAGTCCTTGGGGTCGCACAGGCCCATCTTCTTAGCGCAATGGCAACGGAGCGCGCCCAGGGCGTCGAAGACCACGCTGTTTTTGTCGGCCACGATGAGGATCAGGTCGCCGGGCTTTGCCTCCATGCGAGCCTTGATAGCCTCGTTTTCTTCCTCTGTGAGGAACTTGGCGTAAGAGGAGGAAATATCCCCGTTCTCTGCCCACTTCAGCCATGCCAGGCCCTTGGCCTTGTAGGTCTTGACGAACTCAACCAGAGCGTCGATCTCCTTACGGGACATGGACGCGCCGCCGTTGACGTTGATGGCGCGGACAGAGCCGCCGTTCGCGATGGCACCCGCAAACACCTTGAACTCGGTGCCTGCGAGAATGTCGGACAGGTTCTTCAGCTCGAAGCCGAAGCGGATGTCGGGTTTGTCGGAGCCGAAGCGATCCATGGCCTCGGCGTAGGGCATACGGATGAAGTCGCCGCCGAGATCAATGCCGTAGAACTCCTTGAACATGAACTTCAGGAAGCCCTCGTGCATACGCATGACGTCGTCCTCGTTGACGAAGGACATCTCGGTGTCGATCTGGGTGAACTCGGGCTGGCGGTCAGCGCGGAGGTCCTCGTCGCGGAAGCAACGGGCGATCTGGAAGTAGCGGTCAAAGCCCGAGACCATGAGCAGCTGCTTGTAGAGCTGGGGAGACTGGGGCAGAGCGTAGAACTTGCCGTGGTGGACGCGGGAGGGCACGAGATAGTCTCTTGCTCCTTCGGGGGTGGGCGCGATGAGACAAGGGGTCTCGATGTCGATGAAGCCGTTGGCGGCGTAGTAGTCACGAGCCAGCTTGGTGATCTTGGAGCGAGCCATGATGTTGTAAGCCATGTCGGGACGGCGCAGGTCGAGATATCTGTGCTGGAGTCTCAGCTCGGGCTTGACGGGGCTGTTCTCCACGATCTCGAAGGGAGGGGTCTCGGCGGCGGAGAGGATCTTCAGCTCGGAGACGGCGATCTCAATCTCACCCGTGGGGATATTCTTGTTGACGGCACCCTCGCCGCGGCGGCGGACAGTACCGTGAGCGCAGAGAACAAACTCGGCACGGACAGTAAAGGCCTTGTTGAAGGCTTCGCGGTCGGTGCTGTCGTCAAAGGCCAGCTGGACGATACCGCTTCTGTCGCGGAGATCGATGAAAATGAGAGCACCCAGGTCTCTCTGCTTCTGGGACCAACCCATGACGCAGACCTCCTGGCCGACGTTGGCGGCGGAAAGCTCTGCACACAGGCACGTGCGTTTGTCTTGGGATGTCAAAAGTTCTGCCATTTTATTTTCCTTCTTTCCGTGGGTGCGCCAAGGGGAACTTTTTGAAAAAAGTTCCCCTTGGAACCCTTCAAAAACTTTCAAAAAGTAAATTTCATTATCAGGTCGCACTCGTTTTTTATTTTTTAAGTTCTTTGGTCAAACCTTTCTTTCAAGAAAGGTTTGTGGGGTGTGGGGTGAAACCCCACAATCTCAACTCAACGGCGTGCCGTCCTTGAGAAACAGGGGGAGCTTTTCAAGATAGACGAGGTCCTTGCGGTCAGCCGCGTCGCCCTCGGCGAGAATGGTAGCGCGACCGCAGACGATACCGCCTGCCGCCTCCACCAGCTGCTCCAGGGCGTGCATGGAATCACCGAGGGATACTACGTCGTCCACGATGAGGATGCGCTTGCCCTTCATGAGGGCGGCGTCGTTTCCGTCCAGGTAGAGGTGCTGCTCGCGGTTGGTGGTGATGGAGTTGACCTTCACATCCAGAATGTCTCTCATATAGAGCTTGGTGCCTTTACGGGCCAGCATATATTTCTGATTGCCTGCCAGACGTGCCATTTCGTGGATCAGCGGGATGCCCTTGGCCTCGGCGGTGATCATGTAGTCATATTCGGGGACCTTTTTCAGCAGGGCATCGGCACAGGCGGTGGTCAACTCGGGGTCACCGAAGATGACGAAGGCGCCGATCATCAGCTGATCGTTCAGAGGACACAGAGGCAGGGCTCGTTCACAGCCCGCGATGGTCATGTTGTAATACATTTGTTCCATGATGCAATTCCTTTCGTTATAGAATTACTTTTTTCTTGACATTGCGCGCTCAATGACCTGCACCCGCTCGCCCACGGTGGGGTGGGAATCTCCGATGGCGGAAAGGAAGGGGTGAGGATTGAGGTTAGCGAAATTATCGCGAGAAAGACGTTTCAGTGCGTCCATGAGGGGCTGACCCAAGCCGCAATCTGCAGCAAAAGTGTCGGCTCTGCGTTCCATATGACGGGAAATGAGGTTGAACGGGATCATGAGCAGAGTCATAACGGGACCCAGCACCGCCATAGACAGCACCATAACCATGGCCGCCGCATTTGTTTCAGCAAAGCCCATGGCCACACTAGCAGCGGGAGTCGCTACCATCAAGCCGATGAGAGCAGAGACTACAGCGTAGATAACCGTTTGCAGAATCATCAACACCGAGGTGTCCTTGTGCTTGTCGTGTCCCAGCTCGTGGGCAAAGACGGCGGTAATCTCGTCCTCCGAGTAGTTGTTAACCAGATTGTCAAACAAGGCAATTTTCTTAGCCTTACCAATGCCGGCGCAGAAAGCGTTGGCACGGGTGGTGCGTTTGGAGGCGTTCATGACGTAGATACTGCGGATCTTGTATCCGTTGGAGAGAAACAGCTCGTTAATGCGATCCTTCAGGCTGCCATCCTCCAGGGGGTCGAAACGATAGAACAGCTTTTGCAGAGGCAAGGTGAAGACCGAACCTACCAGAACGATGATCAGGAAGAATCCGAAAATACCCGCGATGAGCCAGAGACCAACGGCCTCATAAAGAGCGGTAGCGGTCATGGCCAGAGCCAGATTGAGGGCGAGGTTCAGGATAGCGTTCTTGATCGTGTCTCCCCAGAAGGTCTTTTTGGTAGACTTGTTGAAGCCATACTTTTCCTCAATACGGAAAGTAAAGATGTAGTTTGGAATAATATCCACCACCGAGAAGAACAAGCAGAGGATGGTTACCATCAAAGTACTGCTCAGGTAGCCATTCCCCGAGGTAGCAACACTCAGAGCGTTATAGAGGACCGCCAGCAGATCAAAGGCGAAAATAGCCATCAAAAGGACGGTCGAAATGCCTCCTGTGATAAGGTTAAAGCGGCGCTTTTCGTGGGTGTAGGCAACCCAACGGGCGTACTGCTCGTCGTCGTAGATGCCCTGCACACAGGTGGGAAGAGGCTTTTTCATCTGTTTCGACGACAGATACACCTCAAAGAGCTTCCAGAGGAAATCCAGCAGCACCAAGCCGATAAACAAATATTTCATCTTTCATTCACCTCGTATCCATTAGGCGTTACAATCACGCGGTACATTCCCGCAAGGGCCTCATCCACCAGCTCGTCGAAGGGGAGCTTCTCTTCCTCGGCCATGACCTTTTTGAGGTCGGGGCGGGTACGGGGATGGCGGGGAGTGAACACGGTACAGCAGTCCTCGTAAGGCTCGATCGAGGTCTCGAAGGTGCCGATCTTACGGGAGATCTCCACGATCTCCTCCTTGTCCATGCCAATGCAGGGGCGGAACACAGGCAAAGAGGCCATGGGGTTGGTCACGCCCAACGCTTCGGTGGTCTGAGAAGCCACCTGACCCAGGCTTTCACCCGTGATCAAAGCACCGCATTTGAATCTGCGGGCCACCTTATCGGCAATGGCCATCATATATCTGCGGAGCAAGAGGGTGAAGTAATCCTCCTGACAATGCTTGACCAGCTCTTCCTGAACCTTGGTCAGGGACACCACGTGGACGATCATTTCCTCGCAGTTATATTCGGATACGATCTGCGCCAGGCGCAGCACCTTGTCTCTTGCCATTTCGCTGGTATAGGGGAAGGACTCGAAATGAACGGCTTCGATCTGCAGGCCGCGTTTGGCCATCATGTAGCCTGCTACGGGGGAATCGATACCGCCTGACAGAAGAAGCATACCGCGGCCGTTGGAGCCCACGGGCATACCGCCCGCGCCCTTAACGGGGCCGGGGTGAACGTAAGCGGCGGTCTCTCGGACCTCCACTTTAACGGTGACGTCAGGATTGTGGACGTCCACCCGCATGCGGGGACAGGTTTCCAGAATGGCACCGCCCGCTTCACCCGAGATGGCGATGGAATTCAGAGGAAACCGCTTGTCCGAACGCTTGGATTCAACCTTGAAGGTACGCTTCCCTTCCAGATAAGGAGGGATGTACGCCTTGACCGTAGCCAGGATGCTCTCCATGTTTTTTTCGCACACAGCGGCACGGCAGATGGCCACGATACCGAAGACCTTTCCTGCGGCCGCCATCATGGCGTCGATGTCGGCGCTGTCATCCAGAGGCTCAATATACACCGTGCTTTGGGCGCGGTAAATGTCAAAATTACCGCAGGCCTTGGCTTTTTGTCTGAGCTGACGGCAAAGCATATCCTCGAAAAATCTGCGGTTTGCACCCTTCAGGACGATCTCGCCGTATTTACAAAGTATGATCTCTTTCATTGCTCTTCGCCCTCAATTTTCTCATCTTCAAGGATGGTCACGGGCTCGGCGCCTTCGCCGTCGGTGTCAATACCCGCAATCAGATCACGGGCTGTCTCCTCGGCGGCCTTGGGCACGAAAATATCCGTGCCGTAGAGGGAAAAGCCCGTCATAATACGCATGGCGCTGCCCGTGGCACGCTCGTGCACAAGATAGGGGATGTCGGCGTCCTCCAAAAGGCCGCGTATCATACCCAGCATAGCCACGTCGTATACGGTGGTCAGGTGAGCCACCTCTTCGCCGTATGCGATCTTGTGGTCTTTTTCAAGTCCGAACATATCAAACATGGCTTTCCTCCTGTTCTGCCGAGGCCTCGGCAGGAGCGACGTCGTCATAATAGTTGGGGAACAAAGCCTCCCAGACCTTCATGCAGGCAATGGTGTCTGCCATGGAGGAGTGGGGGATACCGTCCCAGGCGATGCCCAAGGTTTCCATGGCATCAACGAGGGAGGCGTGATTATTGTCGGGATAATGCTCGTTTTGAAATCTGACGAACTCAATGGCGCAGCAGCGCACCTTTCTGTGGAGGGCTTCTTGCTCACGCTCGGTCTCGTAGATGTATTTGATATGGCTATAGTCGGTGGAAACGCCAAAGGCCACCAGGTTATCCGCATTTTCAAAAAGCTCCTTGATGCGGGGCACCAGTTCGTCCAGATAGGGGGCATCCTGCACCATGGCGGGGGAGATGCCGTGGATCTTCTCTGTGCGATTCCACTTTTTCTTGTGGCGAGGCTTTACAAGGGTATCCATAAGAGTCTCCCCCGTACCATCACAGATGGAGACCGAGATGATCTCGTCGTGATCGTAAACACCCGTCAACTCAAGGTCGAAGAACAGGACGCGGCGGCGGTCCATGTGGCGAGGCTTTTCACGGTAGGCATCGCCCTCGGCGCGGCGGACAGCCAGATCCTTTTCAAAACAGGCACGGCACATTTTACGCTTATAGCGAACGTCCTTCCCGCAGACCACGCATTTGAGGGGGCGGCGGATGGCCAGGCGCTTGTCGTAGAAATACACCACACTACCGTCAGCCTTGGTGTTGTAAGCGGCAGGCTCGGAGCCCACGTCATAATTGAGCTGGCCCAATCTTTCCTCGGTGTAGTAGCCGAAGGAAGCGGCGCGCTTAGATCCCATCTTTTCAATGACCGTACCCGAGGGCAAGGTCATTGGGTCACGCAAGGGACGAGGCGCGGAGATCTTTTTCTCTCCCCCGCCATCAGGGTCGCCCTCCATCTTTTCGATGGTGCCGCGATACCACTTTTCGGGGGGCGTTTCAGTCACCCGCGTAGGGTCAAAATAATAGGTAACGGTGCCATCCTCTGCCACGTCATAGGCCACGGGGCCACCCACGGGAGACAGGTGCATACGGTCCAGGAGCGCTTTGGATAAATAGCGTTTCCTGTCAGCCTCCTCCGCTGTCACCCGAGGGATATGAAGTTCCTCGGCCATGTCAAGTGTAAGTTCCAAAATATATACCTCCAAAATCCAACAGTGCCCCGACGGTTCCCGACCGCCCTGCCCTGTCGGCAAAATACAATATTCTCGGTGAAGTGATCACCTTCACAGATGCTCTGAAAGCATTTTTATGGGGTCATCTCTCAAAAGTAAGCATAACTACCCATAATATATCAATTTTAATTATAACACAAGGATGACAAATAATCAAGGGGGCAACTGAATATTTTCCTTGCAAAATGCAAAAAAATCCCCGCATCCGAGGATGCGGGGATCTAAAAGAATTATTCTGCGGTCAAACCGGAGCGCTCGATACCTTGTACCAGGAAGTTCTGGCAGAAGATGTAGAGGATTACGAGAGGCAGAATGATACAAATACCGCAAGTGTTTCGAATTGCGGAATAGTACAGGTTCTGACCTGCGTAGTCCATCTTCAGCGAGCTGGGGATATCTACGATCTTAGGCAGCAACTTGATCGACTTAGTGCCGGTAAAGAACAAGTTGGTGTAGAAGTCATCCATCCACTGCCAACAGAAGGCAAACAGGAATACTGTCATCATCATGGGGATGGACAAGGGCAGAATAATGGTCAAGAAGGTACGGTACACGCCCGAGCCGTCGATATACGCGGACTCCTCAAGCGCATCAGGCACACCGTTGAAGAACTGGCGCAGCATGAAGATATACAGACCGTTCTTGAAGGCAAGACCTGTCGAGGACAGGATGACCAGAGGCGCGAAAGTGTTGGTGAGCGTCAAAGAGTTGTTCTCCAGCTCAAAGAGCTTAATATTGGCCAGGATGGCGTTGACGCCTTCAAAGCCTGCGATGTCGATGGACGCACCGCCGCTGAGGAAGGACAAAATGCCCCAGATATCAAAGTAACGGAAGCCTATGAACATGGAGTACTGCAGCGTCTGGTGAGGCACGATCATGGTCAGAACGACCAGAGCCATAACCAGCTTGTTGCCACGGAATCTGAACTTAGCCAGACCATATGCGATAAAGCAGCAGGAGAACGTCTGGAGAACACCGCAGACCAGAGAGAGCAACAGGGTGTTACCAAAAGCCTCGAAATAGTCGAGCTCGGTCAGAATGGCTTTGTAGGTGTCCAAGGTAAAGTTCTTGGGGATCAAGCGAACCGTCACGTCAACGAAGTCCTCGGGAGACATGAAAGAGCCTGCGATCTTTGTAAGGAAGGGATACAAAACGACGTAGGAAAGACCGATGAGCAGAACCAGGCGGAAGATATACCAGCCCACCTGCTGGAAGAAGTACAGATTGAGGAACTTCGCCTTCAGTCTTTCCTTCAGAGGTGTTCTTTCAAATTCAACCTTGATCTTATTCTTGGATTCCTTAGTAATTTTAGGTTGTTGCATATTTACATCCATTGTGCCACCTCCTTATGCATCACGCTTTTGATAGAATACAAAAGCGGAGAAGATACCGACAACGACAAGGACGATCAGCACGACGATCATGAAGTACATCCAAGCCATAGCGGAGGAATGCACCTGTCCGTCGGTCTGGTTATACACCTGAGAGATGTAAGACATGACCGAGTTGGAATCGGTGGTAAAGGAGTCGATGATGGTGTAGACACCGTTCACCAGGATCATAGGGCTGATCATGGGGAAGGTGATCTTCCAGAAGGTTTCCCAAGCGGTTGCACCGTCAATACGACAAGCCTCGTAAATAGCAGGAGAAATAGACTGCAGACCCGCCAGGAAGATCAGCATCTGTACACCCGAACGGTTGACGATATCGTAGATGTTGTTGATGACTTTTACAACGTACTCTACAAGCTCGGTACCGATCTTCATAGAGGAGAACAGACGGGAGATATCCATAGCCGAAACGATCTCGGTAGATGCGCTGCCACCCGAGCCGTCGTTGATACCGGATTCCATCATGGTACCCAGAATATTCTGGCCCTCGATGGACTCCATGATACCTGTAGCCAGGATAACAGGGATAAAGAAGATCGCACGGAACGCGGCACGGCCCACCATCTTCTGGTTCAAAAGCACAGCCATGAACAGAGAGAAGATCAGGATCGCGGGAACGTCGAAGAGGAGCTCGCCCAGACCCGTAATCAGGGTCTGAACGAAGCTGGGATCCTCCAGAATGGCCCATTTGTAGTTGTCAAGGCCACACCAGATGAGTTCAATACCACCACCGGTGATGGTTTTGACCTCGTTAAAGCTCATGTAAATAGAATTCCAGATAATCGGCAGATAGACGAACAAGAAACCGATCGCGAAAGGCAGAACGAATACCCAGCCTGCCCGAGCCTTTTTACGATCAAGAGACGCAACTTTGCGCTTCTTGGCCTTGGGCGCGCTGACCGTTCCCTGAAGGTTAACTTCATTGGTCATATAATTTTACCTCACTTTCCTTTCTGATCTCATCAATAATCAATAACAACGTAGCTGAAAGCGGGGATGGTATACTGGATACCGTCGTAGACCACGCTGACAGAGAAGTTGTTATAGTTAAGGACGAAGGTTCTGTAGTTATCATAACCACCGTTTGCGCCGGCAGCACCGTAAGTCACAGCCACGATACGACCGTCATCGGACAGGTACTTGGACTCGTCAGTTTCTTCCTCCTCAATGCTACCGGAGGTCGAACCGATCAGGGTATCAATCTCTTCTTCGGTCATAGCCTGAGAATACTGAACGACGTACCAGCGGAGCAGAGACTTCAGGCCTTGACCTGCGGTATACAGATCATCACCATAGATCTCGGACACGTGGAAGGAAGGCTTCTTGTCAGCACCCAGCTCATCCAGAGCACTGGTGTAGAACTTATACTTGAAGAGTTCCTCCAGCTCGGCACGGAGGGTTTCGCGAACTTCCTCAGTTGCGAACAGAGCATCAATCAGAGAAGTGACCTCTGCGTCGCAAAGGGCAGTCAGCTCCTCGTCGCTCATGACGGAAGAGAGGGAGTAATTGGAGATGGCACCTCTGGAGGTGTTGGTCTTGATCTCCACGACCAGGGCATTGATCTTAGCGTTCAAGCTCTTGTTGATCTGCTTCATTGCGTTGTTCAGCTTGCTGGACTCGATCGCCGTGATAGCGGGAGCGTCCTCGCCCAAGGAATAACCCTCGAAGCTGTTGAGCAACAGGAAGCAGAAGTAATTCAAGACGTCGGTAGAAAGGTTATTCTTACCTTCCACGTGGTGAGTGATCTCTGCGGCGATGGCAGCGGTGATACCGGCCACGTCATACTCCTTGTTGGTCAGAGCATCGAGAACCACGTTGTAAAGGTCGTAAACGTCGGCGTCTGTGGGCAGATTAGCCACGATCTGGCTGTACATAGCAGCCACGCTCTCACGAACGGAAGCATCGGCCTTGCCAAGCTGTACGTCGTAGTAGTAGCTGTCGTAGGCCTGATCGGCAATCAGAGCCAGATAAGGATAGTAGACGTAAGCCTTGAGCTGAGCATCCATATCCACGCCTTCCATAAAGGTCAGAGGAGCCAGAATGGCGGCGGCCTGTGCCAGGATCTCGGCCATCTTTGCATCGTCAGCGGTGGGAACACCGGCTTCGATGATAGCGTCGATATCCTTGGTAGCTTGCTCCATAGCCTGCTCGGTGTACGCATAGTTGACGTAATCAGCGATTGCGGTATCACGATCAACGCCTTCTACAAAGTTATAAGGAGCCAGGTAAGCGGTCACCTCTGCAATGATGCTTGCCACGGTATCAACGGTAGCCTCAGGCAGAGCGGCCTCAATGATCTCGTCAACAGCCTTGATAGCCTCTGCCTTGGTGACAGGATGCTCGTCATCCTTCTTGGAAGGCAGATCCAAGCTCAGAGCGGGAGCCTTGCCAATGTTCAGGGTGGGAGCCTTCTTGCCGAGGATCTTATCAGCAGCCATGCTGCCCAGAGCCTTCAAGAGCTGAGCCTTGACGTCGCCGTAGCTATCCTTCAGCATTTCAGCGATGGTATCAACGGAAGCCAAAATCTCCTCGTCATTCATGAGGGCGGTGTAGATGGCAGCCGCGGAGGTATCCTCGCCGTCATAATTGGCAACGAATTCCTCAACCAGGATAGAAAGGCTGTCATTGGTCACGTAGGAAACCGTCATGATGTAGAGAGAAGAGACGGTCTTCTCGGGCAGTATATTTGTCAGAGCCTTCTGGTAGTACAGAGCCTCAGCATAAGCGCGGAGGTCAGCATCCAAAGTCTCGGGGGTTGCGTACTCAACCTTGGTAGCGGCCGTTTGAGCGGAATCCGTGATGAACTTCTTACAAGCCTCAATGAGAGTTGTCCACTCAGCATCGGTGAACAGATCGTCCAGGTTGTAGTTGCCGTCCTCCACCTTAGAAAGGACACCGCTGCTGCCGGTCAGAGCCTTGGCAATCGCATCCTTGATCTTATTGGTCACATCAGAGATGTTCTTAGTATTGGAAACGGTCTTACCATTTTCGTTGATACGGGTAGGAACGAAGTTGAGCGCAGGGATCACAGCAGAGTCGCTGAGACCGGTGATACGGTTCGTCAGAACGTACAGGTAGTAACCCAGTACGTGCTGATCGATCTCGCTGAACTCGCCCTCGGCAGCTTCATCAGAGAGAGTGGGATCGAACTTATAGGTGTCACCCAGCAGTTCTCTCAAATATTTGACGAGACCGGCAACAGAGGTCTTATCAGCAGAGAGACCGTACTTCTCAATGAGCTGATCGTTGGTCAGGTCACGGTTAGCCTCAAGGTAGCGGAGCAGCTCGACCTCAGAGAGCGCCAAACCGTAGTCCTTCTCGAGGAACATATTGAAGATATTCTCCATCTTACCGACAGCGGTATCAGCACCTTCACCATAGGAGTTGAGGATAAGCTGAGCCACGTGGGTATGGATGAAGGTATCCATTTCGGCCTTCTCAACGGTCTGATCGAACATAACGCCAAGCTTCTGCTCCATCATTTCTTCGGTAGCCTTCAGCTGAGCGGCGATCTCGTCGATGATGCTCTGGGGGATCTCATCGGTGGAATTGATCAGAAGCTGACCTTCCTGAGCATCTTCAAGCAGCTTGCTCAAATTCTCGTAAGCAACTTCCATATTGGAAATAGCTCTGGAAATGTTACGGATGTAAGTCAGAAGCTGACCTCTTGCCTGCTTCTGGGTGATCTGAGCACTCTCCAGATCCGCGGCCATTGCTTCCTTCTCCTCGGGAGTAGCGGACTCATAACGAGCCTCAATGGCCTGAAGTGCGGTATTAGCCTCCACGAAAGTGGAATAACGGCGTTCAAAGCTTCTGTCGCCCGTGACGTACAGGTAGGCAGCACCGTTGATGCCGCTGTAGTTGGCGAGGCAAAGATCAATGAAGGCCTTTGCCTGGGCTTCGGTGCTGGCGATCTTATCGCGGGCATCAGCCACGGCATCGTTCTTCATCTGTTCTTCGTACTCGGCCTTGTTGCTCTGGAAGTCAAGGACGGCATTGAAGTCATCCATGATATCGTTATAAAGCTCGTCGGTATCGGGCACACGCATACCGGAGAGGAAATCGTGGTCAACGATCAGCTTATCCTGCAGATCCTTGGTCACGGTATTGAGCTCGTTATAGATCTCAACCACGTCGTCGTACCAGATGTCATAACGAACGGAATAATACTGGCTGGTGAGGAAGTCTTCCTTCAGCACCTGGGTGTTCTGATAGGACAGGGTGAAGTAGATGGCTGCACCGTTTTCGATGGCCTTCAGCTTCGCGTAGTTCAGGTCACCTTCCATGTTCAGAGGAGAGCCTGCAAACTTGGAATAGCCGTGAAGCACAACACCAATGAAAGGAATGCTGTAGCTTGCGCGGATATAGCGGCTGGAATCCAGGGGAGCGCCCAGGATATGGTCAACGTACTGCCAGGTATAAGCGTTACCGCCGTTGACCATGACCTCGAGGTTAGCACCGTCGGCTGCGGTGAAGTACTCCAGAGCCTGCAGAACGAAGCCCTTAGAGTCAGCGCGGTTGTAGGGCTCATCCTCGTCGAAGTCGGAGTTCAAGCTATCGCCCAAGGAACCCACGGAAATACCCGAGACATTGTCATACTTCAGGTAGTTACCGATCAGCTTCTCATAGAAGTGATTGAAGTAGGCAGGAGAGATGGCCAGTTCATAATAGCCGACGTGTCTCTGACGGGTTGCGTAGTAGTAACGCTTCTGAGTATAACGGTCGTCGATGGTTCTGACGGCGTGCTTGCGGAGGTTCAGACCGTCGAACATTTCGTCCATGGAACGATGTGCGTAAGAGAAGTTGAAGTCGGGGAAGATACCCAGGTTGCTGCCCTTAAGCTCGGCAACGTAAGCCTCGAAGGCTGCGAGATCTTCTTCATTTTCAAAGACGTTGTTCTCCTTGGCATAGTCCACGAGAACGGAGTAGTCACCGTCGTTGATGGTCTTAGCAAAGTTAATCAGTTCCTGGAAATCGGTATCCTCGCTGACGGACTTTTCCCACTTCAGCTTATAAGGCATGGTGGAGAAGAAACCGCCGTTGGCGTGACCTGTCAGCTTGAAGTTGACGTTATTGACGCCTGCGGAGAGCAGCTCGGTAAACATGGTCTGCACGTCAGCAAAGGTAGTCAGAGGCTTCATGACCTCCACAGGGATAGAGGCGATCTTCTCAATGGTCTCAATGGTACCGAAAGCCTCAATGTAAAGGGGAATGTCGCTGGAAGTATCCTCGGTGGAAAGAGGACTGAGTACGCCCTTCTTAACCAGATAGTCACGGTAAGCGATAGCCATGCCCATCCAAGTAGCATCATACCAATCGCCATCCGCGATCTGCTTCTCCTCGGCAACGTTCTCATCCGTAAGCATCACGTAATGGATCTTGTAGTTACCTACGTACTTACGGGTAGACACAACGGTCCAGTCAGTAGCGGTACCGACGGAAATAGCGTCTGCCATGTTATAAGTATCCTGAGGTCTGGGGTAGAAGCTCATCTCCACGGTGTCGTAGGGATGCTTCACGCCTTCATGCTTGGTAGCGATCTCGGCCATGGAGTCGCCCTCTTCGATGATAGCGACAAAACCGCGGTTAATCACTTCCTTGACAGCCTCACCGCTGGAAGCGCTGAGCTTGCTGTACTTGGAAAGGGCGGTAGGCAGGGTTGCACCTTCGGTACGAGTAGCCTCCAGAGCATCAAAGATCATACCGTTGATGGTCGTAGTCTCGGTCTCACCGGTGTTCTCATTAAACTCGTTGAAGTCGTAGTATCTGGTCTTTTCCACGATACCGAACACGGGATAACGGACGGTCTGCTGATAAGTACCGGAGATCTCGTGGTAAGCGTAGTCAGTACCGTAGACCTTGCTGGCCACCGAGTTACTGTTAACGTCTACCAGATCCTCAAAGGCAAACAGTGCACCTGCACCATCGGGGAAGAAGGTATAACCCTCATATGCGATGTTACCAGCGCCCAGATAAGGCAGAACACAAATGCTTTCAAGCTGGAACTTGGACTCGTTGAAACGAATACCGTTCGCAGGGAGACGAACAGAGAAGCCGTCCTCGTCGATGGTATATTCCAAAGCCATCTTAAATACGGGAGGATTTTCGTCTTCGCTCTCGTATCCTGTCTGCTGATGGTCGTAGTCCATTTCCTCGTAGGAATAGTTAGGACAAGCGGTCTTGATGTCTTCCTCACGCTTCTCCAACTCAACGGTGGTAGCGGTGGGGTCGAACACGTAGATGTTCATATCCTTAACGACGGGATAGACCGACAAAAGGTCTTCCTTCAAGCGGTCAGAGGAGCAGAACTCCAGACCCTTCAGCTGATAATAGGACATGAACTGCTTAAAGTAGAAGTTGTTCTCGTTGCCATCAAAGTACTCCAGCAGGGGGAGCTTGATGAGCGTCTCAAAACGGGACTGCTCGATCATACGGGGAACGAGACGTCTTGCTTCCTCACGGCCAATGGTGTACTCAACACGAATACCGTTCTTGATATTCTTAACCTTGATCTGGTTACGAGTAGCAGCGTATTCGAAGCTGTAATACTCCTTGGGACGGCCGTTTTCAGTGTAGCGGACGATGATCTGGGACATCAACTGCATCTTAACACTTTCCACAGCGGTGGTGGCGCCAAGATCGTAGGGGTTGGTGAACAGGATCTGACCCGAGGTAAGGTCCTTAACGGCAACCTCACCGGACAGAGCATCAGCGTAGAGCCGATAGTTGCCCTTGGTGGTCATAAGATCCATGGTTTCCAGCTTTTCCTCGGGAGTGGCATAAACCGTGGTGGTGTAATGCTTGATGATTTCTTCTTCATCCATTACATTGATCACACCGGATCCGGTAGTGGTTTCGGATTCCTCCTCGGCTGCCACGTTAATAGAAAAGACAGTCAGCGTGCCGCACAACATGAGAACAGCTAAGAGCAGGGATATGATTTTTTTGGTTATTTTCATTATATCTTTCTCCTATCTGCGTTATAGTCTGTACTGAATTTCTGTGACGATGTTAGTGATCAAGCTGACGATCTTACCGATCAGAGTGGTAAACAGGACTGCTACGAACATGATGAAGACCATGGCAACGATGGTACCAAGGAAGGTGATCACGTTCTTACCCATAGAGTAGTCGTGAGTGACCATGGTGCCAAAGAAGACGAGCAGACCCAGCCAGATGAAGGCCAGCGTGCCAATGAAGCCGATGATATCGACTTCGGTAGTGATACAGAAATTGGAATAAATGGTTGCGGGAATGATCAGGAGAGGCAGGGGAACCAAGCTGTAGGAGGTAGCCACGAAAACATCCTTGAAGGAGCCTTCGCCCTCGAACAGGGTGGTAAGACACCAGTTAGCCAATACGAACAGGAACAGAGGAACGAGAACGCCCAGAACCTGTCCCCAAACGCTGGCAAATCCACCGTAAGGATCCAGGAGGTAGCCCTGGCCGATGGCCTGATAGTAGAAGGTGACGATTGCCAGAAGGATATAGAAGATAGCGCCTCTGACAGAGCCTCTCTTCTCGTGCTTCAGATCCCAGAAGCCGTCGAAAGGATGGAAGATCACGTGGAAGCCATAGGCCAATTCCTGACCAAAGGTTCTCTTCTTACCCGAAGTTGCAACCTTCTTGTTGATCTTCGCCATCCAGCGGAAGAAGAACATCACACCGAGGATCAGACCCACGATGATGGCAAGCAACAGCAGGAAGTAAGTGGACATCCATTCCTTACGGATCTCCTTATAGGAGTTGGACCAGTTGGTGGTGTCGTATGCAGACTCGAAGTAGGTCAGAGAGTTGGCATAGTCCTTATTACGGTACATAGCCTGACCGATACCGACATAAGCCGAGTCGAAGTTGGAGTTTCTCTGCAGAACCTTAGTCCAGAGATCGATGGCCAGATCAAAGTCCTGATTGGCTTCGGCCTCGATGGCGGAGAGCAGGATATTACCGTACTCTGTTCTCTGGTAGATGGTAATGTTATCATTGGTCTTATCCAGGATCAGCATATTGTCGCCCTGGTAAGCGATGGCCTCGATGCTGGCCAGGTTGCCCAGCATGGTACCCTTGTCACCGAAGGCAAACAGGAGGTTACCGTTGAAATCGTAGGTGTAGATACGGTTTCTGTTCTCGTCGATGATGGACCAAGTGTCCAGAGGACCAACGGCTGCGTCGATGATACGGGAAACACCGGTAACATCATCGGAGTCGGAGGACATATTCACGTAGTCAATTTCACCTGCGGGGATCCAGAAGCCGTTACGTCTCATGATCTCGTCACCGTTGGCATTGAGCAGCTTAACGGGAGAGTAGATACCGTCCTTGGAGCCGTTTCTGATAGCGCCGTCAACGTTAGCGTCATCAATGGTGGAGGTGGTAACGTAAACAAGGCCCTTATCGCGGTTGATGGCGATGTTATTAAACTCAGTAGAAACGAGCTGCTCCTGCTGCTCTCTCTGCTCGTCGGTTTGGAAACGACGCCAGATGATATCCCAAGCCGAGATGGCAACCTTCTGAGCACCGATAAAACCGGTAAACTCGCCTTCGTCGGTCATAACGATGATACCCTGATAGGTGGTAGAAGAAACGATGTACAATCTGTTGTACTGGTCCACTGCCATAGCTACAGGCTTATAGACCGAGTCAGTCTCGAACAAAGAATCCTCGGGCTCTTCAATGATCTTGAAGAATTCACCCTTCTCGTCGAACACAACGATACGGTTGTTACCCGTGTCGCAGACCCAAATCAGCTTGCCGTACTTATCGTTGGGTTCGCTGACGAACACGCCCTGAGGAGCCGCAAGGCTATCGGGAACGCCCTGGTCATTGGAGAAGGTAGAGATGGTGAACTGAACCTTGAGGTAACGGTTCAGAACGACGATACGGTTGTTACCGGTATCGGCTACATACACATTCTGATCCTTATCCGTGATCATATCACCGGGAGTTTCAATGGCCACTTCGAGGCCCATTTCATCGGAGTTTACGCTCTTGATGGCTGTATAGGCATCAGGAGAGTACAGCGGGAAACCGTCGATATCATACACGTAGGTCTGATATGCGGAGCCTGCGGAGGTGGGGACCACCAGAACGGTGGCCACCATCATCACTGCAAATGCGAGGCAGAGTATTTTTTTCATAAGAGATATTTTCTTCATATTATATACTCACCTCCGTTAATCCTTCATACCACTGGAACCCATGGTCTCGATGATGTTCGACTGAGAAATGACGAATACCGAGATAGGCACCAGCATCATGATCACCTGCGCGGCACCTGCGGCACCCTGACGCTTGATACCACCTGCCAGGATCTGACCGATGGCGTAGTTGAACGACTTATATTGTTCGGAATAGATATACATGGATGCACCCGCGTTCCACAGACCCTGGAAGGAATAAATGATCAGAGTCAGCCAAGCGGGCTTAACCATAGGCATGGCGATGACCCAGAAGGTCTTGAACTCACCCGCGCCGTCAAGTCTTGCGGATTCAAGCACCGAGTCGTTGACGTTGGTATCCATGAACTGCTTCATGAGGTACAGACCCAGGGAGGAACACCATGCGGGGACGATGATGGCAAGGTAGCTATCCAGCCAACCCAGAGCAGACATCAGAATGAACTGGGTGATCGCGGTAACCGTTGCGTTAAACATCAGGGAGAGCTGAACCATCTGGAACATACCGTTACGGCCGGGGAACTTGATCTTAGCCAGCGCGTATGCGGCCATGGAAGCCAGCAGCAGGTGACCGAAGGTACCTGCGATAGAGGTCAGCACGGTATTGAAAATGTAACGGGAGAAAGGAACCCAGGAAATGTTCATCAGAGTGAACAGATCGCGGTAGTTCTTAAAGGTGGGGGACATTACGTAGAAACGGGGAGGATACATCCACAGCTCATCGAGGGGCTTCAAGGACTGGATGACCACGTAGTACATGGGCAGGAACATGAAGATACCCAGGATGATCAGGATGACAGAAATACCCGCGTCGCCGCCTGCGGAACGGGCAAGGACGACTTTATGTTTTCTTGTTCTTAATTTTGCCATATCTTCACCTCATCAAGTACCAAGCTTGGAAATGATCCGCTTGACCAACATATTGGCACCGATCATGATCAAAAACAGGATTACTGCGATGGTTGAGGAATAACCGATCTCGTAACGCTGTCCACCGTAGTCCTCCAGGTGGTGCATGATGGTGTGGGCACAGTAGTTGACAGAGGGGAAGCCTGCCAGTGCCGTAACGATACCACCGAAGCCGAAGGAGCCGGTGATAGCCATGATAGCACCGAACATCAGCTGGGGCTTCATGGAAGGCAGGGTGATATAGTAAAGCTCCTGCCAACGGTTACGGACACCGTCCACGGCACCTGCCTCAAACAGGGAGTGGTCGATACCCTGAAGACCTGCGATAAACGCAAGGAAGGAGGTACCGAGGGACGTCCACAGAGAAACGATGATACAGAGGGGCATAACATAAGTCTCGTTCTGGAAGAAGGCGATTTCGGTTTCGATGATGCCCATTTCCAGAAGGATGGCGTTTGCCCAACCCTGGGAGTCGGATGCGAACAGGGTACCCCAGATCAAGTACACCTGACCGGAAATGGAAGGTGCATAGAAGATCAGGGTGACCAGAGCACGGATCTTGGGGGGAAGCTCGTTGATGAACCAAGCCACAAGGAAGGACATGAGGTAGGAGGTAGGTCCTACGATCACGGCGAAGATAAACGTGTTCTTGCAGGCGGTGAGGAATACATCATCGTCGAAGAACAGAGTCACGTAGTTTTTCAGCCAGACGATGTTGGGCATTTCCAGCATGTTAAAGTCTGTAAAGCTGATGAAAATGGACAGGACCACGGGAACGATGGTAAACAATGTGAAGAGGATCATGTAAGGAGCAACCATCAGGTAGGCAACCCAATTTTGGCGCATTTCCTTAAGTTTCCACTGCATCATCGTCATGTCACCATGATTCTTGGTCCGCTTTGCAGCGTTTTTAGTACCCATTAACTCTCTCTCCTTTATTAAAATGTAGGAATTTCACGGAAACGGGATCAATCCTCGGTGTAAGTAGCGGCATCCTCGAGGAACTCAGCGGCACAGTGCAGCAAGGTTACCAGCTCGTCACTGTTATCGTAGACCTCGTAGGAGTAGCACTTACGCAGCTTTCTCTTCTGATCCTTGGTCAGGGAGGTATCTCTCATATCATAACCCATGACCTCGATCTTATCTGCCGTGTAGATCTCGCCCGTAGGATCAAGCTTGTTGTAAAGAGCCCAAACATCAACGGCACACTCATTCAGGGTAGCCTTGTCATCACTCTTAACAGCTCGTTCGATCTGAACCATGAGGGATTCATACTCGGAGAGGAAGGCGTCATTTTCTCTCATGCTTTCAACAAGCTGGCGGAGCTGTTCGAGACGCTTGGAGAGAAGATCCTTATGATCCACGCCCTTAGCATCCGTCAGTGTCTCCAGACCGAACTCTGCACGCTTACGTGCGATCTCCTTATTGATGGTATTGATGTGTGTCATCAAGGAGTCGGAGGGGTCTGCGCTGTCGTTGTAAGCACTGAGGAAGGCGAAGCTGGTGTAACGGTCGATGATATAAGCACCGGGGTAGTTAGGAACAGATGCCAGGTTGTTGAACTGGAGCTGTACCTGCTCGTACTCATCGGTGGTCCAAGGCAAGCTTGCGAGAGCGGCCTTGTTTGCGGTTGCCTGCTTACCGGAGGGACCCAGAATAGCAACCATTTCGTTGGCGTAGTCCACCTGGCACTGTTCGCCGGTGTACCACTTCATAAACTCCCAAGCAGGAGCCTGCTTCTCCTCCTTACAACCGCTGACCATGACGCAAGCGGTCACACCGGAGATAGAAACGTTGTTGATAGAGCCGTCAGCCTGAATTTCACCGGGCAGAGGCAGGAACTCCCACTTACCCTGGATTTCAGTTGCGAAGACCTTCAGCTGGTTGTAGGTACCAACGTAGTCACCGATGATGATAGGCATCTCACCGGTACGGAAACGGTTCGCAGCATTGTACTGGTAGGGGAAGGAGTACATGGTAAAGAGGTTACACATCTTCTCGAAGGAAGCGAGCGCCAACTGGGAGTCCAGATTGATGCGCATACCGCCGTCAGCGAAGAGGTCACCGCCCTGCTGATACAGGAAGATCTTGTAGTCGGTGGAAAGACCGATCTGCATGTTGTTTGCCTGCAGGGTAGGAATGCAAGCCATGATATCATCCCAGGACTTGGGGATCTCAAGGCCGAGGTCAGCCAGAATATCTGTACGCAGGAACATCATGGGGAAGCCCTGCACCTCAGGCAGACCATAATAATGAAGAACTTCGTCGGCATCCTCGATACCGAGAACCAGCATAGCGGCTTCGTTGAAGTTCTGGGACGTCTCTTCAAAGTCGTCGAAACGGTCGATGTCCAGAAGAGCGGAACGGATTGCGTAGTTGATAACGTCACCCTGACCGCGGCCGAGAGAAACATCAGGGCCGGAGCCTGCCAGAATGGAGGGCAGGAGGGTACCGCCTGCAACCAGCTTAAGGTCAACGGCGATGCCGGTGTCGGGGGTGAAACCGTTGTTTACGAGGTTACGGAGCACCTGAGACTGGTCACGAGCGGACTCCATCCACACTTGGACGGAACCCTCTTCGGTCTCGGTCAGAGCACCCATACTGTCGTAATCACGGAAGAAGGACTGGATGAAGCCACCGATCTCATGAACGAAGCTCTGCCAGAAATTAGGCTCTGCCTTGGGCAGCTCACTCTTGGCGGGTTGGATCACAAGGTAGTCCAACTGGAGAGGCTGAGTCTGCGCATCAGACAGGAAGGTACCCAACGTACCGATGTTGGTCTTCAGGTTTGCAAGGTTCTTAGCCACCTCGTCATCATCACGGCCCATCTTCTCCAGGAGTCGAGCGACCTTCTTCAGAGTTGCTACGTTGGAAGAGGTGTTACCTGCCAGCTCGGTGAGCTCATCTGCCAGCTCGTTGAGGGCGATGGACTGGAGAACCATGTCCTCCATGACGTCGGGCATGACCTGGGTAAATCCATAGTCACGGTAAGAGTCGGGAGCCGTACCGGTCAGCTTGATGATATTCAAGTAGTCGGCGTTGATGGAGTTCAGAACCTCTTGAGTCTTGCGGACGACCTCGCCCATCTTACCCAGGGTAACCTCAAGACGAATGGTATAGACAACATCCTTTTCCAGGTATACGGGATAGGTCACGTCACTATCTTTCTTATCGATCTTGCCATCGCCGTTGCTGTCATTCTGCACGCCGCTGGAAAGAGCGGTGACCTGCCAGGAAGCGCTGTAGTCATAGACCAGCTTCTGTGCCTCCTCGAAGGGCGAACCGTTGTAATAACCGTCGGCACCCTCTGCCAGTCCCTGGCTGTAAAGATACAGGGTACGGCAAGTATACATACCGTCCAGCACGTCCTGCTTGAAGCGGGAAACGATGTCGTACATACCCGAGGAGCTGACCTGGAAGCGATATTCTACCCACTGACCTGCAGTCGCCCACTTCTCGCCGCCAAGGGTGTTCAGCACGGAACGGGTCACATCAGAGGGAGAGTTGATGGCGCAGGAGCGGTCCTCGGTAGAGTAAATGGTCTTACCCGAAGCAGCGGTAAACTCCTCAGCCTCAATCTTGATCACGTCGCTACCCTCAGGCTTACCTGCATACTTCTGGGCATATTCCTCATATGTAGGAATGTCCTCAGCAGGATACAGCACGATAGCCTTGATGGACATGGGCTCGTTCTGACCCTCAAGGGTGATCTTGTTCTCGCCCGCCTCCAAAGCGAACTCGAAGTTATTGGTGTAATAACCGGAAGAGTCGCGGAGGTAGTAATCCATCCACTTGGGGCTGTCCACAGCCGTGGGGCGGATCTCGTTATTGTTGATATCCGTTACGAAGAAACGGATCTCATAAGCATCGCAGAAAGCGCGCATGGCTTCGGTCATATACTCAGGGAAAGCGATACATACGTTTCCATCGGTTACATTGACCTCGGCAAAGCCCGCATCTCTCGCAGCCTGCGCTATAGCCTCAGCAGACTCGCCATCCTTGGGGGCATATACAGCATCGACATATTCATTGACCCAGTTCTTGGGGAGGGTCAAAAATCTTGCCTCAGCAAAAGGCACCTCATCGTTGATCTTCAGAATACGCTCGATAGAAGTGGAGCGGTTACGATCAGGATAGTACACGATCTTGATCGCGTATTTAGCCGTCTTAGGGACGTTCACAGTCCAAGATACGGCACCGTCCTGGGGTGTAAACAGAACCTGTTCACCCTCTACCGTCTTCAGTTCAAAGCCATCACCGCTCTCAACAGTAAAGTCCTTTACAGAGACTTCGACAGCGGCGTCAGCCTTGGGTACGTTCTGATTTTTCTCTTCATACTTATCGTACGAAATTGCGTTTAAAAGCTCCTTCAGATCGGCCAAAGACGAGTCCGTGACAGAGCCAGAGCCGTCATCGGAACCGATACCCGAAGCTGACGCAACGACTGCAGTACAACCAAAAAGCATTGCAAAGCAAAGCAAACCGGCGACCAGTCTTTTCAATTTCGTTCCCAACATTCAATTTTCCTCCTGGTAAGATTTTCGGGACACAGCCCGGGACAGAACCGTGTCCTCAGGGTATGTTGCTGCCGTCAGCATACCACAGATGCGGAAATCCGCTCCGAACCTCTCCTGCGCGTCCGCCAAGATCCGGCTTTTCCCGGCAGTCGGACAATCACAAGTCGCAGAGGCTATGCGACAGGGACCGTTTTCAGCCGAAAATCGTTTGAAAACAAGCCGAAGGCTTATCCAAACGCAGCGGACATACGTGTGGCAGTCGAGGCAGGATCGACAGGTGTCAAAGGCCTCATAGGGGCGGAAAAAGACGCTTGCGGCACCGTTTTCCGCAAACGTACTTTCGCTCTCACAAAAGCCTTTTGGGCCCGTCAAATCACTCGGGGCGGTTGCAAAACACCCTAATTTGACCCTTGCATGATACCACAAAAACCCGAAATTGTCAAGTGGCGGGAATGTTTTATACATTAAAAGGAGCGTCAAAAACGCCCTTTTGCGACCGTTCACGGTTTGTTAAAAATTCCGTTTAGAGAAGGGTTTCGGCAGGTAACCCGTTCGCGTGACCGTGTGACCCCAAAGAGAATTTGAATTCATTGTTTCGATTTTGAAATATTTTTGTGTTTGTTCTCCCTTTATTCACATATCAGAAAACATTGTTTACACAAAAAGCGCGATTTGTTTACACTTTTCACATTGGAAATTCACCTTTTCTTCAGTTCCTCTTCATCTGTTCTTTTGATTGTTTTGGCAATATGCACAATTTTAGGCGCCGTTTTTCTACGTATCGGCGAATTGCACAAACTTTTCTCTCTTGCTCTTTTGATTGTTGATTTTTGATGCTTTGTGACTGCTTTTGCAATTTTCACACATTCGGAGGCCACGCGACGAGGGCCTCTTGAAAAATGCTGCGAAATATGGTATACTATGGGGGATGAAAGAATACATCCCGAAACGGAGGAACACATATGCAAGAAATACAGAAAAGCCGAAGCTCCAACTATCCCGTAGCCGTCATTACAGGAAAGGGAGAAAAGCTCCTCAAGGGCGGCCACGTCTGGGTCTATGCCGACGAGGTGATCTCCCTCGATGCCGTGCCCGAAAACGGAGACATCGTGGCAATCCGCACCACAAAAAATAAGTTCATGGGTCTTGGCTTTTTCAATGCCAACTCCAAGATCCGCATCCGCATGATCACCCGCAGTGCCAACGACATCCCCAACGAGACCTTTTGGGCGCGGCGCGTGGGATATGCCCTCGCCTATCGTTATTCGGTCATGGGCGAGACGGATTTCAAGTGTTGCCGACTCATCTTCGGAGAGGCTGATTCCTTCCCCGGTTTGACGGTGGACAGATTTGAAAATATCCTTGTGGCAGAAGTACTTTCCATGGGTATGGAAAAGATTTTGGACTGGGTGTTCCCTGCCCTTGTGACCCAACTCAAGGAAACTTACGGCGCGGAGATCGACGCCGTATACCTCCGCAACGACATGGCCATCCGTACCCTGGAGGGCCTGCCCCGCTTCGAGGGCTATTACACCCATCCCTCCCTGTCCCTCAAGACAGACGCCGACGGCCTCGATGGCACTACCAAGATCACCGAAAACGGCATTATTTACACGGTGGACTACGTCAACGGGCAGAAGACCGGCTTTTTCCTGGATCAGAAGTACAACCGCCGCGCCATCCACGCCGTTTCCAAGGGTCGCCGCGTGCTGGATTGCTTTACCCACACGGGCTCTTTTGGCCTCAACGCCGCGATTGCGGGAGCAGATCACGTCACCTCGGTGGACATCTCCGAGGATGCCCTGAAAACAGCCGCCGAGAACGCCGCGCAGAACGGGCTTTCGAACAAAATTACCTATGTCAAAGCTGATGTTTTTGACTATCTCCGCACCCTCGCCACGGGCCGCGGCGCAGCTCCCTATGACTTCATCATCCTCGACCCGCCTGCCTTCACCAAAAGCCGCGATACCCTCAAAAACGCCATCAAGGGCTATCGGGAGATCAACGTCCTGGCCATGAAGCTGCTCCCCCGCGGCGGGTATCTGGCCACCTGCTCCTGCTCGCATTTCATGACCGACACCTATTTCAAGCAAATGCTCCACAACGCCGCAGAGGACGCGGGCGTGTCCCTCCGCCAGATCGAAGCCCGCCAACAGGGGCCCGATCATCCCATCCTGTGGAACGTCCCCGAGACAGATTATCTGACTTTTTACATCTTCCAAGTGGTATAATGCCACATATATTCTATGTATTGTTAATTATTCAATTTTCTGTTAATATAAATTGAGCAAAGAACCCGGCGCTTTAGCAGTGATGCTTGCGTCGGGTTCTTGTTTTTTTGTAGGGGAGGCGTTGCGCCTCCCGCCCGTATTCAGACGCTGTTTCGGGAGGGGAGACCCCTCCCCTACGATCAAAACACCGCCACCTCGGAGAGCTTCTCCATGACGGCCTTCATGCGGGGATGGTCGTGGTAGGCGGCGTAAGCCTCGCCCTTAAAATCCCGCAGGAGAAGAGCAGAGTCGTTTTCCGTATAGTCCTTCACCGCCTCATCCACGGAATAACTCAGGCGGTTCACCATAAAGGCAGTATACTTGCCGCTGCCCCTTGTATCGTATTTAACCGCGTGCTCGGCAGCCTTTTCAAAGCTATCAAACATCTGATCCTCTTGCCCCAGCCACATATAGTTGTTGCCGAGACGGTGATAGAGGTCAGAGACACGGCAATGGTAAAAGCCGTAATTCTCATCCGGATAAAGAAGCTTGAAGCAGTCCAGCATAAATTGACGGCATTTGATGGCATCCTCGGGGCCATATCCACCCTGCCACGTGATGACGTTTGTAACCGAGTACATCATATCCCAAAAGCTGCACAGCATACCTTGGCAATGCTTGACGGCCTCCTCTCCCTCCAATAGATTCATCATAAGCATCTCATTGCTGACCCACATGGTATCTGCCATCTGCGCGTACTTCTTTGCGTTTTTGTTATCTCCTTTTCCTTGGTAGGTAAAAGCAAGCGATTGAATGGCTCCACCTCGTATGTGATTATCGGTAGACTCATCCAGAATTCGTTCACCCAGTTCAATGATTTCATCAGCGTTTTCGGCACCATTTTCGGCTCTCAACGCATACATCAAGTCATACACCAGGCGCATCTCATTGGGAAACTCAGCCAAGGCCTCACGAAGCAAAGCCACCCTCTCGGTGCTCTTACCCTCACGGAACAGAACAGTATCCCTCTCACGATACGCCTCGATCTTTTTCTCTCGCTCTGCCTGTCCCACGCCCAGCAGCTCGTCGATGCTGACGTTATAATACGCGCTGACGGCGGGCAGGAGGGTGATGTCGGGGTAGCCCTCGTTTCTCTCCCACTTGGACACCGCCTGCACCGTGATCCCCAGATGATTGGCCAAATCTTCTTGGGTGTTGCCCTTCTTCTTTCGTAGCTTTTTCAGTTGCTCATTTAAAGTAATATTCATGGAATACCTCCAGATAAAAAGTAACAAGCGCTTGTTCTGATATGATTATACCAGATGACAAGCGCTTTTTCAATAACCGCGTTGTTCAGTTTGGGTTGAATTTTTGAACGGGTGGTTGAATTTTACTTCTGCGTCAGCAGCCGCTTGGTAGCACTTCCATCGGTGGAGAAGGTGATCTCACCGTTGTAGGTGTAATAGGCCGCCGCGCCCGACGCCCGCATGGAGGTGACCAGCCCCGCCTCCACCTTGCTTTCGGTGTCGGTCATGACCACGCAGTAGCGAGGACGGATGGCCGAAAGGCTTGCGCCCAAGTTCTTATCATAGCTGCCGTGGTGGGGTGTCTTGACCAATGTATAGGTGGGGTAGTTCCCTTCCGAGAACAAGGCGTTGAACTCGGCCATGCGATCCTCCTCAGCGTCTCCCAAGAGAAGCAGTGACACTTCGCCAAAATAGACAGAGGTGATCAGCGAAAAGTTATTTTCCTCCACCGCCGCGTCAGGGCTGTCATGGCCCAACACCTCGCCCGAAGGGTACAGGTGGGTGGGGTTGAGCCACAGGCGGCCGTAGTCCAGGGTGATCTCCACGTCCTCTGTGACACGGTGCAAGGTGGTTCCCTGCCCTTTCGCTTCGATGGCGGACATCATACTGCGATACAGACCCGAATCGCGGATATAATCGGGCGTGTAGATCTGCTTTACATCAAAATCCTTGATGATGCCTGCCGCCGAGCCGATATGGTCGTTATCAAAGTGGGTGATGATGAGATAGTCGATGGCAGTGATACCGTGGCTCGTGAGTTTCGTCTTCAGCGCACCGTAGTCGTCGCTGTCAGCGGTATCCACCAGCACCACAGTATTGTCCATACGGATGAGTATGCTGTCTGATTCTCCGGTTTTGAGGAATTCTGCGTGCATAACATGGGGGGAATCTTTAAACATTTCCTCGGGATCCTGACCGCCGATGACCAGCGAGCCGCCTGTTTGCTTTTCGGTTTCCAAGCTGATCTGTCCGCTTCCCACAGAGTCAGCAGGTGCTTCGGTATAGCCTTCGCCCTTGGTGCCTACGGTTCCGTCAGGATTGAGATATTCGCCTGAACAACCCGTCAGCCCAACGCAAACCATAAGCAAGGCGAGGGACAGGCAAAGAACGGCCATAAGAGTTCTATTCACAGGGCGCATGGGCCCCTCCTTTCTTCAAAAACAACACCGCGCGGGGGAATGGTACGGTGTTGTTTGCGGATATCGTTACTTGTTTTCTGTGACTGCCGCAACTGCGGGCTCGGCATCCTCGGAAAGCTTTTTCTCCTCAGAGTCATCAAAGATCTTATTAACCTCCTCGGGATCCCGATAGGTAGGCACGACGGCTTTCATCGCCCGCTTGATTTTGGATGCCTCCAACGTGGACTCGGATGCATTCACCACTTTCCGCAGGATGTCTAATTTTTTCTCTACCTCAGCGCGGGTACAAGGGGTGTCTTTTTCAATAAAGATCAGACTGTTTTCGGTTTCGGAAAAGGTTTCGGATTTCATGATCAGCTCCTCGTAGAGCTTTTCTCCTGGGCGGAGGCCGATCTCCACAATGTCGACGTCTACGTACGGTGTCAGACCCGCCAGCTTGATCATGGTCTCTGCCAGATCCAGAATACGTACGGGCTTACCCATGTTCAGAATGAACAGCTCGCCGCTCTTTGCCATAGAGCCTGCGCTCATGACCAGGCGGGTAGCCTCAGTAATGGTCATAAAATAGCGGATGATACGTTTGTCCGTAATGGTAACCGGACCGCCCTTTTCGATCTGCTCGCGAAACAAGGGAATCACCGAGCCGTTGGAGCCCAGGACATTACCGAAACGCACCGCAGAGAAGGAGGTCTTACTGTCGCCGCGGCACTGCACCACCATCTCGCACATACGCTTGGATGCACCCATGATGTTGGTGGGATTGACGGCCTTATCTGTAGAGATCAGAATATACTTCTCGGCACCGTACTTTTCGGCCACGTTCGCCGTGTTGTAAGTGCCCATCACGTTGTTCTTTACGGCTTCACCGGCGCTATGCTCCATGAGAGGCACGTGCTTATGGGCAGCCGCGTGAAAGACGATCTGGGGGCGATAAGCCTCAAAGATAGCCTCAAGGCGTACAACGTCTCTGACAGAAGCAATCTCTACGGACAGGTTCAATTTTTCACCATATTTGCTGATCAACTCCTGCTGGATGGTGTATGCATTGTTTTCGTATATATCAAGGATGATCAGCCGTTGGGGCCTGCATTTTGCGATCTGGCGGCAAAGCTCACTGCCAATGGATCCGCCTCCGCCCGTAACCAAAATCGTCTTGCCACGATAGTAGGCGTTCACACGCTTATCCTCGACCACCATGGAATTGCGGAACAGCAGGTCCTCGATGCGTATTTCGCGAAGCTGACGCTTGGCCGTTTGGGCCGTCTCTTCCTCGTTCTCGCTTTCAGGATCAATATCTGCATCCTTCATGGGAAGATCGTACAGCTTGACCTTACACCCCGTTTGGCTATAGAACTGGTAAAGAATGGCCGCGTGCTCGGAGGTAATATTGGGCAGGGCAATAAAGATCTCCTGCACAGGCATTTTCTTGAGCTGATCAATGATAGCTTCGTCATCACCGTAAACCTTGAGGCCACAAACCTTAGCACCGATCTTGCCTCTGTCACATTCAATAAAGCAAACAGGGCGATAGGGGGATGAAGCGTTATAGATCAATTCCTCTGCCAGTTTTATGCCCACCCGTCCCGCGCCCACAATGGCAACACCGATTTTCTCGGGGATCACGTGTTTGTCGCGCTGCGCGCCGTTGGTAGCATTGCGGTGCTGATGTAAAAGCTGATATGCAAAACGATTGAAAAGCGTAGTCAGAATAAACACCGTGACTACAATAAAGTTTTGGGCAAAGCCAATGTACGTTGCTCTGAAGCCCGGCAGAAAACGGGTCAGCACGAGACACAGCATCCCCGCCAGAACATCCGATATAACGATAGCAAGGTACGCCCGAACGTTGGGATATCGCCACACGTTCTGATAGACAGAGAACAACGCGCGGCAACCCATGAGAAGCGCCAGCAGGATCAGCGCATTGGCCAAATAATGCTCAAAGCTGAAATGCCCCATACTGACTGACATGGACGAGAGAAAAATCGTAACGAGATAAGCCGCAATATAGAAGGCCACGTCTATGATGACCAACAGCAATTTTCGCTTGCCAAAAGGAATTCTCCTGTTTAACGGTTTATCCTGCCGCTCCGTCGGTTGATTTGACGTTTTATGCATCATTCGATCGCCTCCGCAACGTTATCCGCATCGGGCATCTCGGAGAACGCGGCGGACGCAGGAAGGGGCGCGTCCTCGACGCGAGCAACGCTTCCCGACGGAGACGAGGGGCTGTCTTTCATCTTGTGAGCTTCGCTTGACTCTGCAAGATAGCGCCCATAGGAGGCATGAGAAAGCAACATATAGGGACAAGTATGTAAAACAAAGGGAACAAATACGGCCACAACCGACAAGGCGATCCATCCGCCAAAGCTGAGGAGCAGCCACAACGGGAGAATATACGAGCCGCGACATACCGCGAATTCACGGCGCACTTGGGACAGCGTTGTTTCCGGGTGAGAAAAAACAAGGTAGGCGTAGCCCGATAATCTAAGTGACCACACAGCCATGCCCCACAAGGAGACACAGGCAGCGGCAATTACCGTCACCCATAGCAAAACGTAGACGATCGTAGGCAAGCCTTGGGAAACCAGAGGGATCCACCAGAAAGCCGAAGCGATCAGCAAAACCCCGGGCAGGAAGGTAAGCAAAAAGCCTCCAACGCCCCTGAGGGCCACCCACAGCGTTCTGCCATATGCGCGGGACGAGGTAAAGGGATACAGAAGCTCAAACAGCCTCACACGGGGTACGCCGTCTCCTTCCTTCGCGTTCACAGGGGTCATAAGCACTGCCAAACGGTACAATGACGCCAGCAGTGGCAGAGTGATAAACAACAGAGCAAGGCCGCTCAGCGCATAACAGAGGATAACAGGCCAAAGTACCTCTCCCCCGTCCGATAAAGCGCCAAGTATCTCAGCCAGCAGCAAAAGGCAGTCCAGGATAGCGGGAATAGCAAAGCCTATCCCCAAAACAATCAAGAGGCCCAAAATCAGGGTCAATCGATTTTCGGCGTGATGGCCGTTCAGCACTTCCCTTGCCCTTTTTTTGAGGGGCGCGGCATAAACGGCAGGATGGAGCATGGGAGAGGTATGCTCCAAAGAGGCTTCGGCGGTCTCGGGCATACAGATCCCCTTGGGCATAGCCATATCTTTCTTTTTCACGGCCGACGGCCTCCTTTCACATTAATTTACATATACATTAAAATATACGATCCAACAACGACAATTTTTTGGGTATCACACCCACGCGCCGCCGTGCATCATCAAAGAAATATCCAAATCCTCGTTGAGCAGCAGCAGATCTGCACGCTTGCCCTCGGATACGGAGCCGATCTCGGCGGCCAGCCCAACCTGCAGGGCGGGCGCCATAGTGGCAGCGTAAACGGCTTCACCAAGAGATATACGGGCAAATATCGTAAGGTTCTTCACGGCCTCCAAGAGAGACAGCGTAGAACCGGCGATGGCACCGTCAATGGTGCGGGCCTTACCGTCCTTGACGATCACAGGCATACCCGCGATGGCATATTCGCCGTCGGCACAATCGGTGGCCTCCATGGAGTCGGTAATGAGGGTCAAGTGGTCTCCCTTCATGCGATAAGCCAGCGCCACCATCTCAGGGGCAATATGATAGCCGTCGCAGATGAGCTCGCAATACACGTGAGGGGTCAGAAGCCCTGCACAGACAGCTCCGCCATCACGGTGATGGAGGGGAGGCATGGCATTGAACAGGTGGGTCATAGATTTGATGCCGCCTTGGATGGCATCCATCGCCTCGGCGTAGGTAGCGGCGGTATGTCCCAAGCCCACGGTGATCCCCCGAGCCTTCATGCAATCGAGAAATTCCCGTCCACCGTCCATTTCAAGGGCGGCGGAAATATGCTTGACACCGCTGCATCTGTCCATGATATCGACAGCCTCGTCAGCGTTCAGAGGAAACAGCAGATGGGGCGCATGAGCGCCTCTTTTGGAGGGATTCAGATAGCGGCCCTCCAGGTGCAAACCTGCAAAGCGTGCATAAGCAGGATCGCCTTCAGTCTCTTTACGGACAGCCTCAATACGCTCGGTTGCCGCGCAAAGCTCTTCCAGGGGTGCAGAAGCCAGGGTGGGCAGGAGGGTAGTCACGCCCGAGGCAAGATAGCTTTTGGCCATCTTTCGCAGCATGGTCTCGTCGGCGGTGGAAAAATCTCCCCCGGCACGACCGTGGGTATGAACGTCCACAAGACCCGGGATCAAATAGCGGCCCTGTGCATCAAATATCTCTACGTGAGGATCAGCCGAAACGTCAAGGGCCGTCCCTTCGGTCACGGCGACGATCAACCCGTCGGAAACCAACACGTCCCCAAGGGTAAAATCTTTGCGTTCGGCACGGAACACCTTTGCATTGCGAATTAAAATTGACATAACGCGCCCCACTTTCTGACAGTTAATTATATCTCTTTTCATGATATTTTTCAATAGTTTTGTCGAAAATAGTTGAAATTAAGATAAAAAAGCCTAAAAACAAATCATTCGCCTGCCCTCATACCGGGGCGATGAGCGTTGACCGAGTGGACGATCCCCATGAGCATAAAGGTTGCCAGTAGAGAGGATCCGCCGCAAGAGACAAAGGGCAACGTCAGACCCACTACGGGCAGAATACCCAGGCACATACCCACATTCTCCAAAATCTGTGCTACCATCACCGCCGCCACACCCACGCAGAGGTACATACCGTAATCGCGGCGGGCACGGCGGGCGATCCACAAAATACGGATCACCATGACCACCAAGGCCGCGATCACCAAAAGCACGCCCACAAAGCCGAATTTTTCGGCAACTGAAGCGAGGATAAAGTCGGTGTGGGAGGCGGCCAACTGCTCGTGGTCTCCGCCGCCAAAAAGCCCCACGCCCAAAAGCCCGCCGTTTTCAATGCATTGACGACTGAGCAAGGGTTGCCAACCTCGGTCGAGAGGGTCGAGCTCGGGTTGAAAGCCCACAAGGATACGGTCTTGCTGGTAGCCTGCCAGGAAATCCCATAGGAACGGGAAGGCCAAAACAAGCACTACCGCCGCACCGCCGAAATACCAAAGATGGAGGCCCGAGCAGTACAGCATGATGAGCACCAGAACCATATAAACAAGGGCAACACCCAGGTCTCCCGACAGAAGGATGAGACCCACAATGAGCCCCGCGTGGATCATGAGGCCCAGCAGGGCCTTGGGGTGATTGATCTTGTCGTGGACTGTCCAGAGGTGCTTGGAAAAGGTACAGATAAAGGTGATCTTGACAAACTCCGAGGGCTGAATAGCGATACCAATGACGGGAATGGTCAGCCAGCTTTTGTTGCTGGTCTCCATGCCGGCACCTGTCTCACCGGCCCCCAGGGTAACAGCCAAGATGGCCGCTGAAAAAACGAGCAGCACCCAGAAAAGGCGGTCCAGTATGACGTGGTAATCCAGATTGGCCACCACGAAGGTGGCAAAGATCCCCAAAATGCCCATGGCAAGCTGCATACGAAGCTTGCTCATGCCGAAATTTTCCACCGCGCCCCATATGGTCAGCAGGCTGATGCCCAGGAGCACGACGGTGCACAAAAGGAGGACGGGATCCACCCTGCGGATGCCCAGAGACAGATTGGCTTTGATATTTTTCAGCATGGTGGCGCCTCCTTTCTCGCGGAATGGTATAGATAAGTTTATTATAGCATATTCGGGGGAGAAATGCAAGAGTAAAATGTGGGGATCGGCGCAAAAGCGATACAAATAAAACGGGTCGCTGTGCAACACAGCGACCCATCATGATTTCATCAATACTGTCTTCCCCAAACCACCATATGCTTGGCGGGCTTACCGCAGCAAGCGCACACGTCAGAGAGCTTTTCCTCATTGAAGGGGATGCAACGGGACTTGACACCGCCCGTCTCGTCCTTGAGCTGATCCTCGCAGGCGGTCTCACCGCACCACATGGCCTTGATGTAGCCGGGATGGTTGGCGGCGATGTCCAAAAATTCCTCGTGGTTGCGGGCCACGAAGGTCTTCTCGGCCAGGTTCTGCTCTACGCGGGCAGACAGCTCGTTGTGTACCTGATCCAGCATAGCCTGAACCTCGGCCTCGATGTTGTCCAGAGACACGAACTTCTTCTCTCTGGTCACGCGGCTGACCAGCACGCAGGAGTTGCTGGCGATGTCGCGGGGGCCGATCTCCAAGCGGACGGGCACGCCCTTCATCTCGTACTGGCTGAACTTCCAGCCCGCAGAGTTATCGCTGTCGTCCAGCTTCACACGCAGACCTGCGTCAAGAAGCTTATCCTTCAATGCGTTGGCGGCCTCAAGCACGCCTTCCTTATGCTGAGCGGCGGGGATAATGACCACCTGGATGGGCGCCACGCGAGGAGGCAGGATCAGACCGTTGTTGTCACCGTGAGCCATGATGATGGCGCCGATCATACGGGTGGACACGCCCCAAGAGGTCTGATGGGGGTGCTTCACGGTGTTGTCGCGGTCGGTGAAGGTGATGTCAAAGGCCTCGGCAAAGCCCGTGCCGAAGTAGTGGGAGGTACCGCCCTGGAGTGCCACGCCGTTGTGCATCATGGGCTCGATGGTGTAGGTCTCCACGGCACCCGCGAACTTCTCCTTCTCGGTCTTCTGACCCGTGATGGCGGGGATGGCCAGTGTCTCGCGGTAGAAGTCCTCGTAGACCTTCAGCATCTGCAAAGTCTCCTGTCTTGCCTCCTCCTCGGTGGCGTGCATGGTGTGACCCTCCTGCCACAAAAACTCGGAGGTGCGGAGGAAGGGACGAGTGGTCTTCTCCCAGCGAACCACGTTGCACCACTGGTTATACAGCTTGGGCAGGTCGCGGTAGGAGTGGATGATGTCCTTATAATGCTCGCAGAACAGGGTCTCGGAGGTGGGACGGACGATGAGACGCTCGGAGAGCTGGGTCTGACCGCCAATGGTCACCACGGCGCACTCGGGAGCGAAACCCTCCACGTGATCCTTCTCCTTCTGAAGCAGGCTCTCGGGGATGAACATGGGCATATACACGTTCTCGTGCCCCAGCTTCTTGAAGCGCGCGTCCAGGTCCTTCTGGATGTTCTCCCAGATGGCGTAGCCGTAGGGGCGGATGATCATGCAGCCCTTAACGCCGGAGTAGTCCACCAGCTCGGCCTTTTTGACCACGTCAGTATACCACTGACCGAAATCCTCCTCCATGGAGGTGATCTGTTCTACCATTTTTTCTTTTGCCATGATATGTTCTACCTTTCTCGGGATAAATTTCAATAGATAATTTATTATATCGCAGAAAGGGGGATTTGTCAAGAGGGCGTGGGGGATTTTTCTTGAACTCCACGCAAATCGCGCATACCCGATCACAAGTTACGGCTTGAAAGCACTGTCCTCTTGATGCAGCTCATACGGGAACGTCGGTATGCTGTCCACGGGGGTATTGATCATTTCTTCGCCCGTTACATTACTGTAAACCACCACAAAATCATAATACGAAGCATACTCCGCGTAGCTGTGAACGGCATTATCGATTTCGATATAAGATTTGGCATAATACGCATGGAATCCATCCATGACCTCCCGACGGGTTTCCTCTGTATAAGAAGCACTCGCCATTTCGCCAATACCTACGCTTGGAGTCTCCCACCCCGTCGCAGCGTATTCACCGTTATCATAGGGTACTTTTCCGAAGACCATATGGCGGCCGTCCAAGGTGAGGGTATACTGCTCTTCACCGTCTACCGTCTTGACCTCCGTACTTTCTGCAATATAGAACAGCTTATACATACCCGTTCGTTTTTCACGGCAAGCAACCACTAACAAATACATCTCTCCTTGTGCAGGCAATCGCTTTTTATATGCACTTGTCAGGTCTTGCCCGTCGGGCTGTACGAAAAATTCGATCCATTTTGCCCCCTCCGCGTTCATGTCAGAAACCGCAACGTAACTGGTCATATCCTCCGCGGAGGTCAGGGGAAATTGGAAACGATGAGCTTCGGGCGCCATAGGCTCGCTCGACGGAATGAACGGCGCCACATTCACGGTGAACGCATAATCCGCCCCCCAGACAGCTTCATTATTTTGAAGGCTTTCACCATACAAGGCAATATGATACCGCCCCTCGGGCAGATCCTGAAGTAAATCACTCAGGCCCCAACGCTCGGTTGCTACCAACTGCATATTCATGTCATACGCTCGTATTTTTTTCAATCGGCAGGATTCATTCAGCCAAGTCCAATCAATCTCATCATACCTGGTATAATAAAGCACAGGCAGATATACGTCCAGCTTTCTATATTTGACGCTGTCATAGAAGTCCCAATCCTCGGCATAGCCTTCCCAATCCAAAAATCTTCTCGGAGATATGATCTGACCGTTGCATGAGATCTCTATGTCGGTTTGCTCGTTGCCGATATACACCAAGCTTTCAAGCTCCGTCGTTTCGGTGCTCTCCTCCGCAGGCGGCTGATGTCCCGGCTGATGCCCCGCCCAGATGATACCGCCCATGACGCTGACGGCCACCAAGGCGCAGACGGCGGCAACGCCCCATCCGCTGTTCATGAATCTTGAAAAGGCACTCGGCCCCTTCGGTTTGCGAGTCACGGGCGCGTCACTCAAAAAGCCCAGTTTTTCGGCGGTCTCCATGATCAGGCTGTCGCTCACGTTGCTCATGGCCTCAAAGGCTGTGATGCCGTTCATACGCGATACCCCCTTTCCGTGAGGTATTCCCGCAGTTTTTCACGGGTTCTGTGAAGCCGCAGAGAGACGGCATTGGGCGTCATGCCCATGCGCCCCGCCAGCTCGCTGACGGGATAGGCGTAAAAATACCGCCCCATGAACAGCACGCGGTCCACCTCTCCTTGCCCCACCAAAAAAGCAGACATCAACACAGGCAACTCACTTTGTGCCTCCTCGGGCATGGGGATGCAGGCCTCCAGCTCCTCAAAGGACACCGTCAGGTTACAGTCTCTCCGCGCTCTGTGCTGGTCTCTGTACCGTTTGATGGAAAGATTCCGCACGATGCGGCAGACAAATGCCCCCAGGGAATTGGGCTTGACCGGGGGAATCCTGTTCCAGGTCTTCAAATATGTATCGTTGATGCATTCCTCGGCGTCGGGCTTGCTGGCCAGCACGTTCATGGAGATCTGCATACACAGCTTACCATATTTTCTGTCTGTCTCCACGATGGCCTGCTCGTCACGGTCAAAATACAGAGTGATGATATCTTGGTCGTTCATAGCTACCTCCCATTCAAATTGTCTCTGTATTTATTATGACCCCGTTATATGTCGTCATCTTTCATATTATTTGAATTTTTTGCAAAAAGTGCGTTTATAAAGAAACCCCGCCCCAAAAGGCGGGGTGAAAGATCAATCTTTCTTGCGAGGACCGTATTGCTCGTAGAAAGCAGGAAAACCTTGATTGAGAATATCCGTCAGAGTCATGCTCCCCACAATCCCTACGTTCTCGCGAACAAAGGTCGGCGCATTCTTTGGGGTGAACACGGTGGTATTCCCGTCAGGTGCGGTAGCCATAAGATAGTAACCGTCCGAGCCAAAATAATAATCGTCCAGATCATATTTTAAAACGTTAAACACGTTGATCCGATCAGACAATTCACGTCTTTGATATCCTCTGTCAATATAACCGTCTTCCGTCAGTCCTGGGCTCATATGGTAGTTGTTTTTGATTTCAACAGTACCGTTATCACATTCAATGCCGTAATACAAAGTCCTGTAGCGAAAAACATTACCACTATCCATGCCGTAATCATACATAAAGATCATCGCGTCATAATCACCGGAAATTGCTTCTTCGAAATACACCATACCGCCCGCACCGTTGGCGCGGTACATACCGGGCGCGATATCAGGCTTCGCCAGAATACGGCCATCTTGAATGGATAGAATATCAAAGCCGTAGCGAGAAATATTTTGTTTGACAAACAATCCCCAACGCAAAACGACGTCCATGTACGCACCGTATTTACCTTGCTTCAGCCGAATCACTTTCGCTTCACAGGAAACCAAAGTCTCTCCTGCCTCAGATTCCATGGCAGGAGCCATGGCCAAAAGCGAGGACAGATCCCAATATACCTCGTTGTCGGGCAGGTTTTCTGGCGCAGGATCCGAATAGTCCACCGCACCGTCGCTACAATGCACCGTAATGGGATGATTGGCCGTTGTGGTTCGGCGAGCAATGCGATACCAATCAGCAATCGTGCCGTTATAGTAGATGTCTGTAAATGCCTCGGACGATATAGGCAAGGCGTACTGTTCTATCGATCGCAGACCCTTCCCCAGATAGATCTCTGTCATGGCGTTGCATTGGCCAAAGGCGCTTCTTTCCAAATAGATCAGAGAATCAGGCAGGTAGGCTACAGTCATACCGGTGCAGTTATAAAAGGCGTCTCTGCCGATATACTCCACCCCCTCGTCAACGGTCAGAAGGCGGAGGAAGACGTTATTACGAAAAGCGCCATCGTTAACTTCTTTGACTTTCCGTCCGTCAGGGCTCGTAGAAGGGATCTGCAAGGCAACGTTTTTGTAGTTCGGATTGTCCACCACATAACAAGTGTCGGAATTACCCTTGTTGTAAAGCAATTCAGCCACGATCCCTTCCCCTTTCAGATAGTCCGAATAAGCAGAAAGGGCTTCGCTTGAGGTAGGATAGAAGATCATCTCCTCCACCGTCATGGTGCGGCCGTCGGAGTAGACCTGATCAGTGCCTAAATATATCCATATCATAGTCATAGCAGGTTGGCTGCCGTTCATATAGGTTTCCATATGATCGGTACACAGGATCAGATATTCATAACCCGTATTTTCGTCGCACTGATAGAGGTGGGGAGGTCGGCTCCCCTCGGCATCCGGCTGGTCTTTGCCCTTGAAGAGAGCGTCAACCGTGCCGTTATCTGCATTTACACGTTTAAATTTGAAAAGAATGGCACCGGGGGTGTAGACAGCGTTATCTTGTCCGGGGACGCAGGCTATAAGATCACGAGGGTCCACCGCAAACGAGGCACTGGCATAGGAGCCGTAAGGCCAGTTGGCCGAAAGGAGCAGACTTCCGTCCTCTGTGATGGATACGTCACACTGAAAAGTGGTAAACACGGACGGATCCACCTGAGAAAAGTCCGTCAGGCGCAACGAAGAAAATTCGCTCGCGTCGGTTTTGGTCTCAGTCTCGGCTTCGCTCTCGGTCCCAGCTGCGGTGTCTGCTTCCACGGTTTGTTCCAGGCTTTCAATCTCCGATCCAACGGCTTCCGTCACCGTCTCAGATTCCTCGGGCGTCACCACCGGCGGATTGACCCCCGGCTGCTGCCCCGCCCAGATGATACCGCCCATGACGCTGACGGCTACCAGGGCGCAGACGGCGGCAACGCCCCATCCGCTGTTCATGAATCTCGAAAAGGCACTCGGCCCTTTTCGCCTTTCAGCCTTGACGACAACGGCAGAGCCTTTCACAAAGCCCAGCGTTTCGGCGGCCTCCACGATGAGATGCTCACCGATGCCGTTCATGGCTTCCATGATGTTTTCCCGTGTCATACGCGATACCCCCTTTCGGTGAGATACGCCCGCAGCTTTTCACGGGTCTTGTAGAGCCGCAGGGACACGGCGTTTTGGGTCAGTCCCATGCGTTTGGCCAGGTCGCCAACCGAGCAATGGAACCAATACCGTCCCATAAACAGCACGCGGTCAGTTTCTCCCTGCCCGTCCAAAAAGGCGGTGAGCAGGTGGGATAGCTCGTTTTTGGACTCATCTGGCATGGGGATGCAGGCCTCCAACTCCTCAAAGGAGACCGTCAGCTCACGGTTGCGCTTTTCGCGGCGCAGATCCCGCAGGCGATTGAGGGAAAGATTTCGCACGATCTTACAAACGAAGGCGCAGAGAGAGTTGGGCTTTGTGGGCGGGATAGTGTTCCACGTCTTTAAATACGTATCGCTGACGCATTCCTCGGCGTCGGGCTTGCTATCCAGCACGTTCATGGACACCTGCATACACAGGTTTCCGTATTTTTTATCGGTCTCCACGATGGCCTGTTCATCTCGGTTAAAATACAGAGCAATAATGTCCTGATCATTCATATTCGATTTCCTCCTTTTTGTCTCTGTACCTATTAAGACACCGTCCTGCGTTGATTTCTTTCCAAACCAAATTTTATTTTTTATAATTTTATAAATTGTTGTTTAGGCGGCAGTGCCGCCGGCCAATGCCGGGGATGTTTAACCCGTGTAAATGCCATCCCGCGAAATAATGTTGGGATATCACTGTGGGGAAGGGGCCCCACATGGGCGGCAAACGGCTACCCGCGGTGATATAAATTTCTCTCGACACACAAAGGAAATTTAGATATCTATCGGGTATTGATTTCTTGACATAATCCCTTTTAAAAGGTTTTGAGGGGTCGAGGGGAACTTTTGAGAAAAGTTCCCCTCGCGTACTCCTCGTCCTCCGCCAAACAACAATTTACTTCCCTACGCGGGGTGATAAAAGTTCACCCCCGACAAAGGATTTGTCGGGGGCTGATATGATCAATTACAGCGTACCAAAGATACGGTCACCCGCGTCACCAAGACCGGGAACGATGTAGGCGTGGTCGTTGAGACACTCGTCCAAGGATGCGGTGTAGATATCCACGTCGGGATGAGCCTCCTGTACCACCTTCACGCCCTCAGGGGCAGCCACCAGACACATGAAGCGGATGTTCTTGCAACCCTTGGCCTTCAGCATGGTCAGCGCGTCAGCGGCAGAGCCACCGGTGGCCAGCATGGGGTCCACCAGGATGACCAGACGGTCCTCAATGTCAAAGGGGAGCTTGCAGTAATATTCCACGGGCTTGTGGGTTTCGGGGTCACGGTAGAGACCGATGTGACCCACCTTGGCCACGGGTACCAGGCGGAGCAGTCCGTCCACCATGCCGAGACCGGCGCGAAGGATGGGAACGATGGCCAGCTTACGTCCTGCCACCATTTTTGCCTTCATAGGCACCAGAGGAGTCTCAATATCCACGTCCTCCAGGGGGAGGTCGCGGGTCAACTCATAGCCCATGAGCATGGCGATCTCGTCGAGCAGCTCACGGAAATCCTTAGAACCTGTGTCCTTTTGTCTCATAATGGACAGCTTGTGGGTGATGAGGGGATGGTCTACGATATGCAGGGTACTCATGGGTCGTCCTCCTTAAATATATTGTAATTTTATTTCAAGACTTGAGAAATTACCGCCGCCACCGTATCTGCGGCTTGCAGGACGGTTTCAACGGCAGGTTCGTCTATGGTACAGCCCGCCGCCTTGACGTGTCCGCCGCCGCCAAAGCGAGCGCAGACAGCCGCCACGTCCACGTGGCCGTTGGAGCGCATGGAAACGCGGAACACGGGCGCGTCCGTCGGCTGACGGATGGCCACGGCCACCTGTACGCCCTCCAGAGAACGAGGGATATCCACCAGGGTCTCCAGATGCTCGTCGGTAAGCCCGTGCTCTTTTTTAAGGCTCACGGGAAAGGTAATGATCCCCAACGCGCCGCCGCAATATCGGGTCAGGCGCTCGGCACCCAACCGCTCGGCTAACACGAGCTTTTCGGATTTTACTTCAAAGAGCTGATGGTTGATCTCTGCGGGATCAAAAGTGCCTCCCGACAAAAGCTCAGCCGCGCAGGCATGGGTCGTGGGGGTCACGTTGCTGTAGCGGAAGCAACCCGTGTCCGAGCTGACAGCGGCGTACAGCAGCTTGCAGAGCCCGTCGGGAATGGCTGAAATGCGTCCCGTTTTCAAAAGCTCACAGGACAGCTCGAAGATCATCTCACCCGTGGAGGAGGCGCGTCCGTTGATCCAACCGTGAGCATACCTTTCGCCTCGCTCGTGGTGGTCGATCATCAGATCCACCTTGCCCTCGTACACGGGATAAAGGCTTCCCATCTGGGCGGGGGAAGCAGTATCTACGGTGATGATCTGCCCAGGGACAAAATCCGCAGACAGGTTTTCGGGCAAAATGCTCTCCTGCTTGTCCCCCACGAGAAAGCGTAGTCTTTCAGGGATCTCGTCCTCGCAGATACACCGCACGGTGCACCCCATGGCCTCCAACAGCAGGCGGAGGGCAAAGCCCGCGCCAACGGCATCACCGTCGGGATGTCGGTGGAAAATGACCAACGTAGCAACACCACCGCGGAGGGATGCCGCCAACTCGGCAAGAGTCATGGAGCGAAAATCACTCATCGTCATCCTCGTCCTCATCATCTTCAATATTCTCGGTCTTATCCTCGTCGGAAAACTCCTCGGTGACATAGGTAAAGCCGCTGATAATCTTTTCGATCTTGGCACCGTAGGCGATAGAGGTATCCTCCACGAAGGTCAGTTCGGGGGTGATGCGGAGATTCAGATTTTTAGCGATCTGCCCACGGATAAAGCCCGCGCAGGAAGCAAGACCCTTCTTGATTTCTTTGGGGTCGCCGCGCAGGGCGGAATAATAGACCTTGGCGAATTTCAGGTCGGGGGTCACGTCTACAGCCGTGACGCTGACGAAATTCTCGCTGATGCGGGGATCCTTGACGTTCTGCATGATCTTGGCCGTTTCCTTGAACATCTCTTCATTGATGCGGCCTCTTCTGTGTTTTGCCATGTCTTCTCCTTTGGGGGTGTTTTTTGCGGGGAAGGAAAAACTTTTGAAAAAGTTTTTCCTTCCCCGAACCCCATCCTTTTCAAAACTTTTATATGAGGATTCAAGAATTTTTGAAAGCATATTCGCAACAAATACAGTTTCAGAAGTTCTTGAAGTGGGGTCTGGGGAGGAACTTCTTTCAAGAAGTTCCTCCCCAGCGTACTCCGTACTCCATTACTGAGCAGCGTCTACGATTGCGGTGAACTTAGCAGCCACGAGGGATGCGCCGCCGATGAGGCCGCCGTCCACGTTGGGCTTGGACAGAAGCTCTGCGGCGTTCTTCTCGTTCATGGAGCCGCCGTATTGAACGACGGTAGCCTCGGCGATCTCGGCACCGAACATCTCGGCCACAGCGGCACGAACGTAGCCGTTGCCCTCGTCAGCCTGATCGGCGGTAGCGGTCACGCCGGTACCGATTGCCCAGACGGGCTCATAGGCGATGATGACGTTCTTCATCTGCTCGGCGGTGACATTGGTCAGAGCCATCTTGGTCTGGAACTTCAGAAGGGTCTCGGTGTATCCCAGCTCTCTCTGCTCCAGGGTCTCGCCCACGCAAACGATGGCCTTCAGGCCTGCGTTCAGAGCGGCCAGGGTGCGGAGGTTGACGGTCTGGTCGGTCTCGGCGAAGTACTGTCTGCGCTCGGAGTGACCGATCACCACGTACTCCACGCCGGCCTCAACCAGCATCTCGGCAGAGATCTCGCCGGTGTAGGCGCCGGAGGCCTTGAAGTGGACGTTCTCGGCACCGATCTTGATGTTAGAGCCGGCGGTTGCCTCGATAGCGGCGGGGATGTCGATGGCGGGCACGCACAGGACCACGTCACAGTTGTCCTTGCCGGCCACCAGGGGCTTCATCTCCTCAATCAGAGCCTTGGCGGCGCTGGGAGTCTTGTTCATCTTCCAGTTACCTGCGATTACGTATCTTCTCATGGTATTCAATTTCCTTTCGGTTTTGATTCAGTTTCGTTTCTGTTCCAGCATCCAGGCCATGACCTCGGGATCGTCGTAGACGTAGATCCAGCAGCCGTGCCCCGCGCCGGGGTAGATGGTCAGCTTGGCATTACCGCCCATGGCGTTGATGCCCTCGATCATCCTCACGGTCTCGGTGTAGTGGAGTGCTTCGTCACAGTCGCCGTGGAAGCCCCACACGGGAATGTTCAGCATTTCGCGAACACCCCAAGCGATACCCGCGCCGCAGACGGGGAGCAGAGCGGCAAAGCGGTCGGCGTTGGCCTGACCCCACAGGTAGGTGCCCGTGCCGCCGTTGGAAAGCCCCGTCAGATAGATGCGCTTTTCATCCACGGGAAGGGTGGCGATGAGATGATCCAGAAACAGATTCAGGGATTCAATGTAGGCGCCCCAGTACTTCCCCTCGGGGAGCTGGGGACTGATGAGGATGAAGGGGTACTCTCGCCCCTGACTTACGTGCATGGGGTAGCCGTGAATGGCTACGCGGTCCAGTTCGGTGGTGCCGTTGCCACACTCGCCTGTGCCGTGGAGGAAGATCACCAGCGGATAGCTTCCGTTGGGATCGTAATCCTTGGGCAGGGCTTGCAGATAGCCCCAGAACATCCCCGTCCCGGGGACGACATAAGACTCGTGGGTGTTCATACCTTCACCTCGTATTCTTTATTTTGCTATCGCGCCCCGCGGGGAGGCTGATAGGCCTTTGGTCTTGCTCATACAGCCTCCAAAGGGGACGTAGGGCTTGTCAAGACTTTTTGAAAGGTTTTGAGGGGGTCGAGGGGGAGCTTTTCTCAAAAGCTCCCCTTCGCGTTCTCCCGTTTTACTCCTTGTCCATCAGGCAAGCGATGCCGGGAAGCTCCAGGCCCTCGAGGAACTCGAGAGAAGCGCCGCCACCGGTGGAGATGTGGGTGATGCGGTCAGCGTAGCCCAGCTGCTCGCAAGCGGCGGCAGAGTCGCCACCACCGACGATAGAGATGCAGTCGGAGTCAGCCAGAGCCTCGGCCACGGAGATGGTACCCTTGGCCAGAGTGGGGTTCTCAAACACGCCCATGGGACCGTTCCAAACAACGGTCTTAGCGGTCTTCACAGCCTCAGCGTAGAGGGCCATGGTCTCGGTACCGATGTCCATTCCCTCCTTGTCGGCGGGGATAGCGGAGGCGGGAACCACCTCAACGTCGATGGGAGCGTCAATGGGGTTGGGGAACTCAGCGGCAACGGTGACGTCCACGGGCAGGAGGAGCTTCACGCCGTTGGCCTCAGCCTTGGCCATCATTTCCTTGCAGTAGTCGATCTTGGACTCGTCCAGGAGGGACTTACCGACCTCATAGCCGCGAGCGGCCTGGAAGGTGTAAGCCATGCCACCGCCGATGATGAGGGTGTCGACCTTGCCCAGCAGGTTGTTGATAACGTTGAGCTTGTCGGAAACCTTTGCGCCGCCCAGGATTGCCACGAAGGGACGGGCGGGATCGGACAGAGCCTTACCCATAACGGAAATTTCCTTCTGGATCAGGTAGCCGCAAACAGCGGGCAGACCTGCGTGCTGAACCACACCTGCGGTGGAAGCGTGAGCGCGGTGAGCAGTACCGAAAGCGTCGTTGACGAATATCTCGGCAAAAGCAGCCAACTGCTTGGAGAACTCGGGATCATTCTTGGACTCACCTGCGGTGAAACGGGTGTTCTGGAGCAGGACGATATCGCCGGGCTTCATAGCAGCGACCTTAGCCTGGGCATCCTCACCCACGGTATCGTTGGCGAAAACAACGCCGCCACCCAGCAGCTCGTTCAGCTTGTCAGCAACGACCTGCAAGGAGAACTTCTTCACGTCACCCTTTGCCTTTTCCAGAGCCGCGGCGGTAGCGGCCTCCTGCTCAGCCTCGGGCAGCTTCTCGATCTTGGCGATCTCCTTCTTGTCCAGCTTCAGCTTGGCGTCAAATACGTTGTGGGGCTTGCCCATGTGGGAGCACAGGATCACCATAGCACCCTGATCTCTCAGGTACTTGATGGTGGGCAGAGCCTCAACGATACGCTTATCGCTGGTGATCACGCCGTCCTTAAGGGGCACGTTGAAGTCGCAACGCACAAGGACTTTTTTGCCGGCAACGGCAATGTCTTCAATGGTCTTCTTGTTGTAAGTCATGGTTTTTTCCACCTTTCTTTGAGATGGGACAGGGTAAATGCCTGCCCAAATTTCTTCACCTTACATTATAACACATTTTTTTGCGGTTATCAAGGGGTTAGCATCATTTTTTTCAATTCCATATAAAAAAACATACCCCGACGGGCGGGGTATGTTAAAAATGCAAGATCAGCGGTGTTTGCCCAGAACAAAGCCTGCGGCAACGGCGACCATCACCATGACCGCACTCATGCCTACGGCAGATGTGCAGCCCTTTGTCTCTGCAGGGGTGGTTTCGGAATCGGTGGCAGCAGACTGGGTCGATTTTTCCACAGGTGCCGCGGTGGGCGCCTCGGTGACAGGCTCGGTGGGTGCTTCTGTAGGCGTTTCGGTGGGCGCTTCCGTAGCACTACCGTCAATGCCAAGATGATCGTAGGCATAGGTCTCTGCCTCATCCACCGAACGGAAAAATCCCATGTAGCAAACGTCCCATTCGGTGTCCTGAGCGGCATCCACCGCAAAACCGGGAACGACCTGATGAATGCGCCCGTCCCACCGATCTGTCAGATCGATCACGACCAGAACGTATTCCTCGGTTTCAGTCTCCAAAAAATCGCAATCTCCTTCGTAGGCGTTCCACGTCAGTCTCGTCGCCGTGGACGGCACCAGCTCGTCGCCCGCGCAATAGAAGAAGTGACCGCCATCGTTATCATAATCTCGCAGGAGCATGGTAAACACGGGAAAATCCGAGCCATCGTAAGATATGGAATTGGGCATAACCCAGCGGAATTCACAGGCGTTTTCGGTGGCTGCACAATGGTAGGAATTGTCTCCCTTAGGGGAGAGGGTCATATTGGATTCTCCCGCAACAGCAGACACCTTCTCAGCGTTCCACAGCATGGCGGGTGTGCCCTCGGGCACGGTGGAGGGATCAACGATATCCGCAATGACCAGATTGTTAGCCTCGGGCTCGCGCGAATCCGAGCCTCGAGGGGTAGCGGCATCCGCCTTAGAGGCGCCAAACTTGGTGATCGTCAAGTCGCCCGTACCGTTTCGTACACCGGTGTAAAGGGTCACGCCAATATAGAAATCTCCGTTGGAATTCAGGGAGTCAAGATGAGAATTGACATGAGCCAATCCCGCGACAACCACGCCGTTGATGGCAATCACGTAATCGGAGCCGTTACAAGTCACCTCCAGATCATAAAGCGCACGGCCCTCGCCGTCCTTCGCTGCCTCGATAGTGGTCTTTCCTACAGACGTAAAAGCGGACGCAGTGGAGTTGTGGCTGTAAACGTCACCGGACAGGGGATACATCAGACCGATCCAGCCTTGGCCGTACTTGGTGGCGCCGGGGTTCAAATTTTGGGAATCCCAGATAGAGAAGGCCAACCAGTGGTCGGCGCCGTTGTCCCCCGCATAGGAATAGTCATCTACGCGGAACTGCATATAAACGCCATCCTTTAAATTTTTCTTGTCTATCGTCTGGATGGTATAAAAGGGGGTACAGTCCTTCCAAGAGGGGGCCAGGATACTAAAGCCGTCATCGGAATATTCGTAACCCGGGCAGGGGGCAACTACCTTTTCGGATCCGTCCTCGTTGGGGATATAGCTCCCAGGAGTACGGTACACAGTAAAGTCTCCCACCACATCGGCAGCACTCGTATTGGTAAACAAGCCCGCCAAAGCAGAAAGCATCAGCACCGCGCTGATAAAGACGGCTAAAAACCTCTTTGCTCTCATGAATATGTCCTCCTTTATATCCAGGCATTAAAACCTCGTGGGGACTCGATGTCCTCATAAAAATATTTTATCAAATTAAAGATTTCTTGTCAATATACATCCTCCCTAAAAAGCAGCTTCCTTTTTTATCTACAATCACCTTCTGTTCCTTGATTATATTCCGCTTCAAGCAAAAAAGTTTTCGTTCTCTGTATATTCCCCTCTCCCGCGGGTCATGATATCCCTACCCAATCTCTCATCAAAAAGAACATATAAAAGGAGAAATTCTCATGCCCGGAAAATTTTACGTTGCATTGGTCATTGCCATGGTCATCCTCATGGCCCTCAGCTATCTTCCCATCCACGGTGAGGCAGAGGTCTACGACACCGTCCTGCGCCTTCACGTGCTGGCCAACTCAGACACAGAGGAGGATCAGGCCCTCAAGCTCAAGGTGCGGGACGCCGTTCTGGAAGTCACCGCCCCCCTTTTGAATGGCGTGACCGATCGGGACGGCGCCGAAGCCGTCGTCCGTAACCACATGGCCGACATCAAAGCCGCCGCCGAGGCTGTCATAGTCGAGAACGGCTCCGATCAGACCGTCACGGTCATGCTGGATATGGAAGAATACCCTACCCGCAATTATGAAAGCTGTGCTTTTCCCGCCGGCGAATATCTGTCTCTGCGCGTTTGTCTCGGGGATGCCGAGGGACAGAACTGGTGGTGCGTGCTATTCCCCCCCTTGTGCCTTTCTGCCGCCACCGAGAAGGAGGACGCTGAGGATGCCTTTATCCAGGTGGGACTGACCAAGGATCAATACGGCATCATCACCGAAACCGAGGACACCAAATATCGGATAAGATTTAAAATACTGGAGACTGTCAAGGGGTGGTTTGACTGACGGGGGCGCACCGCGCCCCCGTCTTTTTGCGCACAGACTCTTTCAGTCTGTTTTTTAGTCAATATGTCTACACTTAGGCGCCAAAATTTGTAACAAAATAATGAACCAAAGGAAAACTTTCATGCATCCTCTTTACAAAAATCATTTTGCATGATATAATGAAGCGTGACGTGAGCACGGGTTTCGGACACAGCCGCCACGCGGCATTTCACCAACCGTTCTCTGTGCCCATGCCAAATTTTATTTTGAAAGGTGAAAAAAATCATGACTAACGCCGAAAAGCAGGCAATCATTGCCCAGTATGCCATCCACGAGGGTGACACCGGTTCCCCTGAAGTTCAGATCGCTATTCTGACCCACCGCATCAACCACCTGACCCAGCACCTGAAGTCCAACATGAAGGACCACCACAGCCGCCGCGGTCTTCTGAAGATGGTCGGTCACAGACGTAACCTCCTCGGTTATCTGCAGAAGGTTGACATCAATCGTTATCGTGCAATCATCGAGAAGCTGAACCTCAGAAAGTAATGTCAACAAAGAGGGAGTGCGGAACGGCGCCGATATCGGCTTGCCGCTCCCGCTCCCTTGCGTTGCGTTGAGGGGCTTGTCGCATCCCGTCGAGGGGTGACGATCCCTCAAAATCTTATGTACGTCGGATGGCCTTGCGCCATCAATCCGTGGCCCCAAGCCACCGCGGTCTTACGACGGATTAGTTCTTAACCGTACATTGGAGCTATCCAATGCGCCGTTAAGTGCTAAACCTCCGTAATGCCGAAAATATCCCATCAAAAAAGAAAAAAACAAAACGGAGGAAAATGAAAATGTACACCATCCAGAGTTCCACTATGGAATTTAAGAACCACAAGGTTTACGAGTACACCCTTGCAGGCCGCCCCCTGGTCATCGAGACCGGTAAGCTGGCAGGCCTGGCCAACGGCTCCTGCCTCTGCCGCTATGGCGAGACTGCCGTTCTTTGCTGCGCTACCGCATCCGAAAAGCCCCGCGACGGCATCGACTTCCTGCCCCTCTCCGTCGACTTCGATGAGAGAATGTACGCCGCAGGCAAGATCCCCGGCGGTTACCTCAAGCGTGAGGGCAAGCCTTCCGAGAAGGCTGTGCTCACCAGCCGTGTGATCGACCGTCCCGTTCGTCCCCTGTTCCCCAAGGATCTCCGCAACGACGTGGCTTTGACCCTCACCGTCATGTCCGTTGACCACGACTGCTCCCCTGAGATCACCGCTATGATCGGTGCTTCCATTGCTCTGTCCATCTCCGACATTCCGTGGAACGGCCCCATCGGCGGCGTGTTCATGGGCCTGGTTAACGGTGAGCTGGTAGTCAACCCCACCGAGGCTCAGAGAAAGGTCAGCGACCTTGAGCTGACCGTGGCCGCTTCCATGGAGAAGGTGGTCATGATTGAGGCAGGCGCCAACGAAGTGGATGACGACACCATGTTCGAGGCCATCATGAAGGCTCACGCTGAGATCAAGGAGCTGCTTGGTTTCATCAACAGCATCATCGCTGACATCGGCAAGCCCAAGTTCGAGTATCCCTCCGGCGATCTCGACCATGATATGTTCGACAAGGTCTTCGCCTTCTGCGAGCAGGATGTGATGGCCGCCCTCGACACCGATGACAAGAACGTCCGTGATGCCCGCATGGTTCCCGTCAAGGATGCCATCATCGCTCAGTTTGAGGAAGAGTACCCCGAGATCAGCACCATTATGGACGAGCTGATCTACAAAATCCAGAAGAAGATCGTTCGCCGCTGGCTGTTGGTGGACAAGAAGCGTGTGGACGGTCGTTCCATGAACACCATCCGTCCTCTGGGCGCCGAAGTCGGCATCCTGCCCAGAACCCACGGTTCGGGTCTCTTCACCCGTGGTCAGACCCAGGTTCTGACCGTGGCTACCCTCGGCACTCTCAACGAGGCTCAGATGCTGGACGGTATCGATAACGAGACCGAAAAGCGCTATATGCACCACTACAATATGCCCGGCTTCTCCACCGGTGAGGCCAAGTCTACCCGCTCTCCCGGACGCCGCGAGATCGGTCACGGTGCGCTGGCCGAGAGATCTCTCGTGCCCGTACTGCCCTCCCCCGAAGAATTCCCCTACGCCATCCGTCTGGTGTCCGACGTTGTTTCTTCCAACGGCTCCACCTCTCAGGGCTCCGTCTGTGGTTCTACCCTGGCTCTGATGGATGCAGGTGTGCCGATCAAGGCACCCGTAGCAGGTATCTCCTGCGGTCTGATCACCGCTGAGGACGGCTCTTGGGACACCATGATCGACATCCAGGGTCTTGAGGACTTCTACGGCGACATGGACTTCAAGGTGGCAGGTACTCACAAGGGTATCACCTCCATTCAGATGGACCTGAAGATCGACGGTCTGACCCCCGAGATCATCAAGCAGGCGCTCGAGCAGACCCACGCAGGCCGTGACTACATCATTGATGAGGTCATCCTGAAGGCTATCGATCAGCCCCGTCCCACCGTTTCCAAGTACGCCCCCAAGATGACCACCATGAAGATCGATCCCGACAAGATCCGCGAGGTCATCGGTAAGGGTGGCTCCACCATCCAGAAGATCGTCGCCGAGTCCGGTGCCAAGATCGACATCGAGGACGACGGTACCATCCATATCGCCGCTGTCAACGGTGAGCAGGCCGAGGCCGCACACGCCGCCATCGCCGCCATCGTCTTTGAGCCTGAGGTGGGCGAGATCTACACCGGTAAGGTCACCGGCATCAAGGAGTTCGGTTGCTTTGTGGAGTACGCTCCCGGCAAGGAAGGCATGGTCCACATCTCCAAAATCGCTAACCGCCGTTTGGAGAAGGTCGAAGACGCAGGCATCGAGGTCGGCATGACCGTCAAGGTCAAGTACCTGGGCCTCGACAAGAAGGGTCGCATGGACTTCTCCATCAAGGACGCTCAGTAAGAGGAGTACGCAAGGGGGAACCCTTCTTGCAAGAAGGTTCCTCCTTGACCCCCTCCAAGAACCTTAAAAAAAATAATATCACACAGATCACATTCAAATGTCCCTCAAAAAAAGAAGGAGGTTTTTATGTCTAACAACGAAGATCGCGGTTTCAACACCGTTAACAACAGCTCCATCTCCCGCCGTGACCAGAGACTGAAGCTTCAGAGAATGACCCTCATGCTCATCGGCGCACTCATGGTGCTCATGGTAGTCACTCTGGCTGTGCTCATCATCGGCTACTTCGTGTCCTCGGGCAACAACCCCGATGACCCCAACAATCCTTCCGGCAACGTATCCAAAGATAAGGTGGTCTGGACGACCTCGCCCGTGTCTGCCCAGGATACGGTTACCGGTGATCTGGTGATCGTCAACGGCACCCATCAGTACACCTTCCCCGCCACCGAGGATCATCTTATCAACGCCTACAATCTCTGGAACGCTCACAGTCCCAAGGTTTACGGCTTGGGCAACAACATCCGTCTGGACAATGCAGCGCTGACGGCTGTGGACAAGATGCTTGCTGACCTGGCTGCCGCCACCGGATACAACGAGGTGGTTCTGGCATCGGCTTACCGCTCCTTTGACGAGCAGGAGGCCATCGGCTCTGCCACTAAGGGTGGTTATTCGGATCACCACACCGGCCGTCTTTGCTCTCTGAATGTCAAAAACGATGCCGCCCAGGCTTGGCTGGATGCCAATGCCGCTAAGTACGGCTTCGTGGTTCGTTACCCCGAGGACAAGGGCGATAAGACCGGCGTTACGGGCTACACCAGCGCATATCGCTACGTGGGGGTTGCGCACGCAACCTATATGAGCGCCAACAACCTGTGCCTGGAAGAGTACGTTGAGTATCTCAAGGCCAATGTCAACGACAAGAAACCTCTGTCCGTAACGGGTGCAGACGGTAAAGCTTACGACGTTTACTATTATGCGGTGAACGGCAGCGCTACCATCAAGATCCCCACCAACTTCCCCTACACCGTTTCGGGTACCAACGACGGCGGCGTGGTGGTGACTGTTTGCCGCTCCGCTTCTTCTGCCGAAACCACTCCCGAAACCGTCGCAGGTTGACGGATCACACCGAAAAAGCCGACCGCTTCAGCGATCGGCTTTTTTATTCCAAAAATAAAAAGGTTGACAAATCAAAAGATCTGTGTTATGCTATACACGAACCCATTCAAATAAAGGAGGCTTTCCCTTGAAAAACAAGATCGTGAGAAAAATCGTAATGATCATAGCCATCATTTTAGCATCACTCATCGCCCTTCTCCTGCTGATCAAGGTAGGCGAGCGGATCGTTTACGGTAGCTTTTACGCCAAGGCTGACCGCGAGTTCACCATCCCTGGCCTTAACGACAACTGCGTCCCCCAAGGCTTTGACTATATCGCCGAGAAGGAATCCTTCCTCATGTGCGGCTATATGTCCGACGACACCGCTTCCCGCGTTTATCTCATTGACAAGAACGGCAAGGCCTCTTATGCTCTTATGAAAGAAGAGGACGGCTCCGACCACATGGGTCACACCGGCGGCGTGTCTCATTTTGATCAGTTCCTGTATGTCACAAGCGACGCAGGGCTGAACGTGTATCGCTTGGACGATTTGATGTCGGGCAAGAATGAGCTTGTCAAGATCGGCGAGGTAGCCACACATCTTGATCCCGCTTGGTGCTACATCCACGGCGACTATATTTTGGCAGGCACCTTTTACGAGCCTGTCAGCTACGAAACCCCCGAGGAACAGCGTTTGACCACACCTGCGGGTGATCAGAACACCTCGCTGATCACCGTTTTCCGTTTGGATGCTACCCAGCCCTTGGGCATCGATCCTACCCCCGTGGCCGCCATTTCCACCCCCAACCGTGTGCAAGGCTTCTGCGTCACCGACACAGGCGAAGTGGCGCTGTCTACCTCTTGGAGCGTCAACTCTTCCATTCTGTATCTGTACGATGCCGAGAAGCTGACCGCGCAGGGCACTTATACCGTGAACGGCGTGGAGGTTCCGCTGGTCTACATGGACAGCGCTTCCCTGACCCACACGGTCAAGGCGCCTCCCATGGCAGAGGGTATCCTTTGTATCGACGGCCGTCTGTACGTGCTCAACGAGTCCGCTTGCAACAAGTACATTTTTGGCAAGCTGCTCAGCGGGTATGGGCTGTATAGCTATGATCTGAAGAAGGATTAAATACGGCAAGAGGGAACCTTTTGAAAAAGGTTCCCCCTTGAACCCCCTCTAAAACTTTTATAAAGTTTTAGAGGAGAATTGTATGGTCAAGTGTTAAAATATCCGAGATAGTAAAGACTTTTTTATTTAAAGTTTTTGAAGAGGTATGGGGGAACTTTTCTCAAAAAGTTCCCCCATATCGTCCCTCTATCATCATTCAATCACACACCCCTGCCCGTCGGTGGGGGCTTTTTCGTATACGATCTCCCCAATGCTGTCGGCCTTGATATGGCCCGAGGCAGGGCTTTTGACACTATGTATATGCCCCTTGACCGTAGCCTCTACCGAGCTGTTCTCAAAGGACAGGTCACAGCCTTCAGTGGTACAGTCCACGAGGGTCAGATTTTTGCAATAACAGAGGGGCTGGGTACCGACGATATGACAGTTGATGAGGGTGAGATCCTCGGAGTACCAGCCGAGATATTCGCCTTTAACGGTGCTGTTTCTGACGGTGACACCCTTGCTGTGCCAAAAAGCATCCTTGGTGTCCAGCACCGAGTTTTCAATGGTCACGTCTTCCACATATTGGAAGGAATATTTTCCCTTCATGGTGAGGCCGTCAATGGTCATGCACTTGGTACCGAAAAAGGCATACTCCGCAGTCAGCTTGGAGGCGCGGAGAGTGATATCACGGCAGAGCCAACCAAACTCGGGGGAGACGATGTCACAGCCTGTGAGGGTCATACGGTCACATTCCCGAAGCGCTTTGATACCGCCTAAGACGGAGCTTTCGATGGTCATATCCGAGGTGTACCACAGAGCGGCGCGGCAGGTCTCGTTCATATCGCAATCTATCATGCGACCGCCTACCACGTGCCACAGGGGGTAGCGGAGACGGAAATGACAGCCTTGAAGAAGGTTATGGCGGCTCTCTTTGAGGGCGGATTCGCCGTCGGCGGGACCATCAAATGTGCAGTTTATCACTTGAGTGTCAGTCAAGGCATACAGAGCGCGCTCCTCGTCGAGCATCAGATCACGGATGATATTCATGTACGTGACCTCCTTTCAGTCTTCGGCACCGAAGAAGCGTTCTTCAGCGGCGGCACATAGATAGTGATATATGGGCAAGTGGTATTCCTGCACGCGGTAGGTATCGCGGGCGGGGGCTTTGATCGTCACGTCACAAAGGCGGGACAGTTCGGAGTCGTCTTCACCCGTCAAAGCAAGGGTAAACATTCCCTTGGCGCGAGCGGCCTTGGCGGCCAGCACCACGTTTTTGGAGTTACCCGAGGTGGACAGACAGAAGAGCAGATCACCGATGCTTCCCTGCGCCCATACGAGTTGGGCGTAGACCAATGCAGGGTCTACGTCATTGGCAAAGGCTGATAAAAGGGCTGTTTGGGAGGGGAGGGAGAGGGCAGGCAGCCCACCTTGAAGCAGACCTGCCAGCAAATAGAGGTCCGGATCTGACTCTCCCTCGGGCAGAGCATTGGCCAACGCCATACAATCTGTTTCGGATAAGGGGCGGGGTGCAAGAAAGCTCTTGAGCAGCTCCCCTGTGATGTGATCACAATCAGCGCAGGAGCCGCCGTTGCCGCACAGGAGCAGGCGGCCGCCATGCTCGTACGTATGGATGATGAGATCCCGCGCGGCCTCGATCTCGCGTTGGCAGGCGGCGAGAGCGGGGTGGGACTTTATGAGGTCATGTATGGTCATGGAAACTTCCTTTCTTTTACGAGATCAGCACGGCACGGCAGGGCGCGCCCTCGCATCCGTTCAGATTGAGCGGCGCGGCTGAGAGATAATATTTACCTTCGGGCACGCGGGAAAGCACCACGCCCTCCAGAAGCACCACCTCGGCACCCAGAAGAATGAGATGTACCTGCATGGGGGCGTCTTCGGGGCCTACGGTCTGGCTCTCGTTGCCAAGGAGCTTGATGCCTGCGTCGGAAAAGACACGAGCGGCGGCCTCGGTGACCACGGCTTTCCCCGCGATCAAGATTCGCTCGGATGCACCCATCGGGGTGGCAATATCAAGGATGCGGCGGGCATCCTCTGCGGTCACGTCTCCCTCGCGACGGGCAACGTAGCAGTCTCCCACAAAAACCGAAAGATCCAGTTGATCTATGGTCTTGCCGTCCTTAATAAAATGGGCGGGGGCATCCACGTGGGTGCCGTTGTGGGAACACATGGAGAAGGCGGTGAGGTTGATGATATCTCCCTTTTCCATATCCGCCAGGACTTCCCGTTTTGGGGCGGGATCGCCGGGGAAAACGGCGCAGGAGAAAAGGGGTTGAGTAATGTCGTAGATCATAGACACTCCTTGGCAAATTGATCGAAAAGCAATCAAGCAAGATCAAGCCTTTTGCTTTGAAAATTCTTGAAAGGAGTCCGGAGGAAATGCAAGTCATGCCTTCGGCATGCTTGCCCCGAGCTTTGCGAGGAGCTTCTTATTAAGAAGTTTTCCTTTGGCGTACTCCTTCTATGGCAATAGTCAACGCCGCCAGATCCCCCACCGTCTCGGTGAGGGCAGCAGGGAGAATACGGCAAGCGGCCAGGGCGGCGGGCAGAGCCTCCCGCTTCAAAGCCTTTTCCATGGCAGGGATGAGCAGGTCACCCGAGCGGGCAAAAATACTGCCGATAACGATGCACTCGGGGTTGAAAAGGTCGATCAGGATGGCCATGGCGCGGCCCAGATGCTCGCCGCAATCGTTCCAAACCGCCAAAGCCGTAGGGTCACCTTCGTGGGCGGCGTTGGCCAAGGCAAGAGCGGTGACCGAAGGTAGGTCGTCCTCGGTGGGGCAGTAGGAGGGCGATTTTCCCGCCTTGATGGCATCCAGCGCATATTGCTGTCCCAGTTGACGAAGCCCTCCGCCCGAGCAGAAGCCCTCCACCGAGCCGGCCTTGTAGTAGCCTACGGGACCTTCGGGGTCGAGACGGACGTGGCCGATCTCTCCCGCGTCGTCGCTGGTTCCTGCGTATAGCTTGCCATCAAGGATCAGGCCTGCGCCAAATCCCGTGCCGAAGGTGCAAAAGATCATGTTGCGAGTACCCTTGCCCGCACCGAACCGCCACTCAGCCAAGGCGCAGGCGTTGGCGTCGTTGCAGAGATAGGCGGGGATGGAAAAACGCTCGGTGAGCATGTCCGTGATGTGTACGTCCACCCAATCGGGGAGGTTGGGCGGTGCCTTGATGATGCCCCGCTTGGAATCCAGGGGACTGCCGCAGGACACGCCGATGGACAGGGGCTTGTGACCGTCAGCCTCAGCTTTGGTCATCAGCTCGTCGGCGGCGGCCATGATATTTTCAAGGGTTTCGGTGACGGTGGTGGTGGGGAAACGGCGCTTTTCAAGGACGTTGCCCTGCTCGTCTCCCAAAATGACGGCGCATTTGGTGCCGCCGATGTCGATGCCGAGATAGTGGTTCATGGTGTATCCTTTCAGATAACAGATCAGTCAAACCCGTGCCAATCGTCAAACTTGCAGAGGGTCAGCGCTTGCATATACGTATCGAAATTCAAATGCTCAGGCTCAAGGATGAAGTGGGACGTTCCGTGCTCGCCGTTGGCCGTCCATTCGATGTAGAGGAAACGATCGGCAAGACCTTCCACGGGCAAAGAGGCGGCGGGGGCAGCGGCATCCGCAGGGACAGTCACCTCGCCCGACAAGATGGCGGGGACGGTGTTCAAGTCGGTATCTACGGGCAGTCCCGTCACATCCTTCACGGTGTAAGTGAAGGTTACGTTCTTTTGGGTGTCGTTGATGCCCATGAGGGTGAAGACGCCGTTTTCGGGGTCTGCGAAGGCCATATGCAGAGGCTTTTGGACACGGCCGATGAAGTGGTAGGCCAGTTTGGGCGTGAAGTCGTAGTTGACCACGGCATCCGAGATCTGAGGCCAGCCGTCCAAAAGGTTCCACCAAATGATACCGGTGCGGCGCCATTTGGCGGTACGGAAGCGTTCGATGAAATACTTGAACGCCTCGGCTTGGGAGATCTGGCTCATCTTGGCGTAGGTAGCCAGATCACGAGGGGTATCGGTGAACATATGCTGTACCTGACTGGTCATGAGGCGGATGCGGTAGTGGAAATTACCCGTGTACTTCAGCTCCATGGTGGTCTGATGGAGGAACCAGGAGGGCTTGGGGTCACCCGCAAAGGGATCCTCCTCGGTGGCCTTATCGAAGATGGGCCACAGCTCGTCCTCGGGGATATAGGTCTTGAGGGTTTCGGGCGCAGGACAGCCGTGGTAGCCCGTTTCCGAGGCAAAATGACAGCCCGCGGTGCGGTAGTAGGGGCCCTTGAAATAGTCGCGGGGACCCCACAGGTGATCCTCGGAAATGTCGGCGGTGCCCTGCATACTGACGATGTTTTCGGGGTGCTTCATGGCCTCGATGGCATCCTCATCCAGGTAGGGAGAGGAGGGGAGGTAGGGACGGGTGAAGTCTTGCAGGCGAAGCACGTCGGGGATGATCTTACGGGTCAGAATATTCTCGGAAGGGTCGCGGCGGATGCCGTGCCAGCCCCACCATGCGAAATCGCACTCGTTGTCCCCCGCCCAGAGGCAGAGGGAGGGATGGTTGCGGAGCTTCTTGACGATATGATCCACCTCTTCGCGGAGAGCGTCCTGCATCTTCTCGTCCACGGGGTAGATGGCACAGCCCATGGCAAAGTCCTGCCAGACCATGATGCCGTGGGCGTCGCAGAAGTCGAAGAAGGCGTGATCCTCGTAGACGTTACCGCCCCAGCAGCGGATGATGTTGCAGCCCGCCTCGTCCAGCATCTCCAAGGCCTTTGGCAGTCTTTCGGCATCGCGGGAGTGGAAGGCATCCAGCGGCACCCAGTTGGAGCCCATAGCGAACACGGGCTTGTGGTTGATGAGAAAACGGAACTGCCCCTTCTCCCCCGCAAAGGTGGTGCGATCCAGCTCCACGGTGCGGATGCCCGTTTTCATGGTCTTTTCATCCACAACGACACCGTCGCCGCGCAAGGTCACGGTCACGTCGTAGAGCCAGGGCTGACCCGCGTTCTTGGGATACCACAGATACGCTCCGTGGACGGGGATGAAGATATTCCCGCAGGTGTGCCAGAGGTCGGCGGTATAAGAGAAGGTACAATCGTTGCAGACACCTTCCACCGTGATCGTGTAGTCATTGGGCAGCTCTTCGGGGTGTTTTTTGCAGTCAAAGGGATAGTAATTGGGGCCGCCGAGATCGACGGCATAGTAGAGGTTCAGCTCGGCATAGCCGCGGGTGTGATCGGCGGGATCGGGGTTGACCGCGCGCGTATAGAGGAAGGTCTCACGGATGGCGGGGGTCTTGACGGTTTCAATGTAGACAGGCCGCCACAAGCCGCCCGACACGGCACGGCAAAGGATGTCCCAGCCGAAGGAGGAGGGAGCCTTGCGGGCGTAGAGGGAGGCGTATCCGAAGGGGAACATACCCGCCGAGGGGGGGATCACGTTCCGCTGTGCCTCGATCATGGTGGGGTGGATATGTACGATCAGCTCATTGCCCGTGGGCTTCAGCGGCATATCGCTGTTCAGAGGGATCTCATAGGACATGAACATATTTTCCCCGCCGTATACCCACTCATCGTTGATATACAGATCGAAGACCGTGTCAATGCCTTCCAATTTCAGTACGGAAAGCTCATTCTTCGCCATGGCAGGCAGATCAAAGGAGGTACGGTAAAACAGGTGCCGATCCTCCAGCTCGCGGAGCTTGGTAATGTTCGACCCCCAATAGGGATCGTCCAAAAGCCCGGCTCTTACCATGTCCAGCTCGAAATTGCCGGGGACAACGGCGGGGATGGTGACACCAAGACCCGAAACAAGGCCGAATTCACCTCGCTCGGGGTATCCGGAGGCGCAGTATTCCTTGTGGGGGATGATGGTTAAAGTCCAAGCTTTCAGTTCAATTCTCATGAGATAGCTCCTTTCGCGGGGAGATTCTTTGATCTATTATAGTTTATTATAGCATAAAAAAAGAGGCGGTGCAAGGGGATGAAAACATTTTCCCTTGCATACGCCTCATTTTTTTAGTTGATTGTACCCTTACGGGGTCTGATCCTCCAGCGCTCCCTCAAGATACAGATTGTAGAGCCCCTCGTAGGCCTCGGCCACCATGCCCGCGTCGTATTTCGCCAAGGCATAACGCAGGGCGGTCGGGCAATCCTCACCCATGGGCAGGGTGATGGCGGGAAGCATTTTTCTTTGGAGCACGGACAGAGAAACACTTTGTCCTTCCTTGATCTTTGCCATAATACAGGCTCCTTTCTTTCCAAAACCTATCGTCTGTGTTGCCCATGCTTGCTTTTTTGAGGCCTTCGACCGCCAATCTTGCCTCCCAAAGCGGCTATCAGCACCACAGCGCCGTGAAGTCCCCATAAAAGAGGAGACGAAAGCCCCAAGGTAAGGCTTTGACGCGCATCCTCTCCAAAGAACAGCGAGAGTGCCAGAAGCAAGACGTTGAATAGGAGTCCCGACAAAAGCCCACATACCAAGGGACGCGAACCGCCTCTGCGGGCGGCCACCAGACCGCCAAGAAGGGCGGTTAACCCCAAAGCACCCATGGACAGGGGCGTGGTCAGACTGTCGGGGTCGGGGGATGCGTAGGCTACGGCGGTAACGATGAGCAAAAGCACAAGCCCTAAGACTGCCATAACGGGAAGTGAAAACAGCGCAGCGGTCAGCGCTTGGGTCAAGCGGCCCTCGGTGCCATCCTCAGCTTCCGTGACGGTGCGGGATCTACGGCGGTCCGCCGTACTGCCTCTTCGGGCATACCTTGTTTGATGAGAAGAAGAAAAGATGTTCAAGTGCAGACCTCCGTCCTGTTATCTATGGTTTGTACCACCATATGCAGAAAGAGGTGCAGATAGAACATCTTTTCAAAAGAATCTGATCAATCCTGAGCGTCCTCGGCCTTGACGTCCACACGGCTGACGGCAGACTTGAGGATACGAATACGGGTGCGATCCTTGGTGGTCTCCAGCACGAGGGTCTCGTCCTTGATGCTGACGACCTTACCGATGATGCCGCCGATGGTGGTGATCTCATCACCCACGGTCAGCTCGTCTCTCATCTTAGCGGCTTCCTTTTCCTGCTTCTTCTGAGGGCGAAGCATAAAGAAATACATTGCCACGAAGATCAAAACCGTAAAGACGATCATGAGGATGCTACCGCCGGCATCACCCGTCAAAAGAAAAAGTGAATTCATCATAATCTCCATTCCGCCGCCATACGGCGGCACAAATAAATTTGGTAACTCGATCGTGCCGTTAGGCAAAAATGGGTTGGGTCCCATTTTTGAGGAGAATTTTGCGTGAAACAGCATACTTGGGTTTAGAGTTGCTGAAATTTCACGTTATTTCCTCCGATGGATAGAGTTTCCTTTCATTTACATCTCAGTATACCCCAAAACAACCGAAATATCAATAGACGATTTGTAAATATTCCTTGTATGCCGTATTTTCCCCTATGCAAACAGGCAATTTTCCGATCTTTGGAATTGTTTTCAAAAACTGTTGACAAGACAACATTTCCGTGGTATAATGTTTTTGTTGACTTGTCAACCAATCCGTTGCCCCCTACGAGGCAGAAGATCACGAGAGGTCCCATTATGAATCAAGAAAGCATCTCGCCGCTTGCGGCTGGAAGAAACGTAAAGATCGTCACCGACTCAGCCTCCGACCTGTTGGCCCTGTCTCATATTCCCTTCGCATCCGTACCCATGAAGATCATCACGGACAAGAAAGAGTACGTAGATAACGACCGCCTTTCGGTGGAGAGAATGGTCGCTGAGCTCAAAGCCTATAACGGGCGCTCCTCCACCGCCTGTCCCAACACCGGGGAATGGCTGAACGCCTTCGGAGATGCAGAGGAGATCTATTGCGTCACCATCACAGGCACCCTGTCGGGAAGCTACAATTCCGCCTTGTCTGCCAAGGAAATATATGAAAACGAGCATCCCGAACGGAAGGTTTTCGTACTCAATAGCTTAAGCGCCGCCGCCGAGATACGCCTCGCTTTGGAACGGCTTGAAGAGCTGATCCTTTCGGGCTTGGCCTTTGAAGACGTATGCAAGGCCATCACGGCTTACAATCAGAAAACAGGGTTGGTATTTATGCTGGCCTCCATGCACAATTTTGCCAATAACGGGCGTGTCAGCCCCATGGTGGCCAAGTTTGCGGGGCTCATGGGCATCCGTGTGGTAGGCAAAGCCAGCGCCAAGGGTGATCTTGAACCCACCGACAAATGCAAAGGACAGCCCAAGGCCCTGTCCACAATGGTCAAGCGCATGATCGACAACGGCTACAACGGTGGCCGCGTCTTGATCGCCCACTGCTTCAATCAAGAAGGTGCCACCGCCCTCAAGCAGCTCATTAAGCAGTCGTTCCCCACCGCAAGGATCACGGTATATCCCTGTCGGGGTCTCTGTAGCTTCTATGCCGAGGACGGAGGCGTGCTGGTGGGCTTTGAAAAAGTCGGTGCACAGGCTTAATGATACGCAGAGTCGGATCACGCAGGTGGTCCGATCCTCTTTTTATCCCCTTTGCCTACACCCACCTTGTTGACAAAGCCCCGCAAATGTGATAAAATATGAAAAAACCCCCTTAAGGATAGATCATGATCAAATTTGGAAATATTACCCTTCCCTACGGTCTCGCCCTGGCCCCGCTGGCCGGGGTCAGCGACCGAGCCTTCCGCCGTGTGTGCCGAGCCTGCGGCGCGGATTTTTCTGTGAGCGAGATGGTGTCGGCCAAGGCTCTTTGCTACGAACAGAAGTCCAAAAAGGCCACCCGCTCTGTCACGGGGCTTCTGGCCTCGGTTCACGCTGACGAAACACCTATGGCCGTACAGATCTTTGGCCACGAGCCTGAATTCATGGCCGAGGCCGCAAGGCTCATCACGGCCAACGATTATATCGGATGCGTCAGCGAGGTTCCCCCCTCGGCCATCGACATCAACATGGGCTGCCCCGTCAAGAAGGTGACGGGCAACGGCGAGGGCAGCGCCCTTCTGAAAGATCCCGCACTGGCGGGGCGGATCATTGAGGCCGTCGTCAAGGCCACCCACCTGCCTGTGACCGTCAAGATCCGCGCCGGCTGGGATAAGGACAGCATCAACGCCACCGAGATGGCCCGTGTAGCCGAGGCTTCGGGTGCGGCCATGCTCTGTATTCACGGGCGCACCCGTGAGCAAATGTACGAGCCCGGCGTGAACCGTCAAGTCATTGCCGACGTAAAAGCCGCCGTCAACATTCCCGTACTGGGCAACGGCGACATTTATACCGCCGCCGACGCCCTTTCCATGATAGAGGAAACGGGCTGTGACGGCGTGATGATCGCCCGCGGCGCTATGGGTAATCCTTGGATCTTCTCCGAGGTTCGTGCGGCGTTGGCGGGAAAGACCTACACTTACCCCTCCCATACAGAGCGTTTTGAGATTGCCCTCGCTCAAGTGCGGGAAATGATTGAGGAAAAGGGTGAGCGCGTGGGTGTGGCCGAGGCCAAGAAACACCTGGCCTGGTACTGTCACGGCATTGAGGGCGCCGCGGCCACAAGAAGCCGTATCATGCAAGCTTCGGGTTATGCCGAGCTTGAAAAAATCATCAGAGAATTTGCAGACCAATGATAGAAAGGAGGCAATCTCGTGGAGCACAGGATCAATGCCGCCCCGTCCCTCCACAGGGCAGTCATTCGTTGTCGGGACTCAGTATTTCGCCGCCTTTTAGAGCTTGAGCTGGGGTTATGCGGAGTCACCACCGTCAGCGAGGATGAGGCCTACGGGCTGATGCTGCTGGATCTGGATGAATACCCCCGTCTCCCACCCCTTGGCGGGGGATACTGTGTCATTTGCTGGTCCCGTGGCGATACGGCGGCGCTCAAGGACGTTGATCTGTCAGGTTTCGATATTGTATATCTGCATCGTCCCTTTCCGCTGTCAGAGCTGGAATCCTGCATTTACCGTTCCATCCTGCCGCGCGATGCCGAGACAGCCGTCCTTCCCATGCCTGCCTTTCCCTTCCCTACGCCACCTGAGGAACGACTCAAGCCTCGGAGATTCACCAAGGATATCCTCCTTTTAGGCAACGGCCTTTTATCTTTGGACGGCAAGGAGATTTCGTTAACACCCCGCGAGGCGGCGCTGTTTTCGTGCCTATGGAAAAATCGCGGAAAAACCGTTCCCAAAGCTCTGCTGAGAGAAGCGTTGGACGCGCCCCAAGGAGAGGGGGCTTCCGCCGATAACACCCCTGAGGTCTATATCTGTCACCTGCGCCGCAAGCTGGAGCGTCCCTCGGGCAAACGGCTCATCACCACCGTCCGCGGCGAGGGATATCGGCTGGAAAACTACGATCCTACATAAAAAATCCAACCTCGCAAGGTTGGATTTTTTACATCCCTTCAAATATTCACCCTCGGCACCCGCGGAGTGATCTGGCAGAGGATCTCGTAGGGAATGGTATTGGCACGGTCACAGAGTGCCTCCAGGGAGAGCTGGGGCGCGGTGTATGCAGGGCAATCATCCCCGAACAGCATGACTTCATCCCCCACCTTCACGGGCAGGTCGGTCACATCAGCCATGCATTGATCCATGCAGATACGGCCCACCAAGGGCGCGGTCTTATCCCCTTCGGACGTCCGAATGGTGATCAACCCTCCTTCGAAGCCCCGACGGAACCCGTCGGCATAGCCAATCGGAAGCGTGGCAATGGTACGGGGCGTATCAGCCTTGAAGCGGCCGCCATAGCTGACGATCTCCCCGGGCAGAAGGGTGTGCAGATGTACCACACGGGTGGTGAGCTTCATGACAGGGCGCAGCGTATAACTGTGGTGAATGGCAGGAGAAACGCCATATCCATAAAGACTGATACCAAAGCGCACGCCGTCAAAGCACACGTCGGGATAAATTTGGGGCAAGCGGATGGCAGCAGCGCTGTTGCACACGTGACAAAATGCAGGACGCAGACCGCGAGCCACCAGTTGATCGTACACCCCACGATAACGGGCATACTGGGTCATGGTATGACTGTCAGCGGCAATGGCGGCGGCCTCGTCCTCATCCGCCAAAGCAAAATGGGTAAACATCCCCGTCACGGACAGCCCCTTCAATTTCATCACGTATGCCACGTCCTCGACGGTCCTGCTGGTCTCATCCTCGTTGTGTGCGGGAAATCCGATACGGTTCATGCCCGTGTCCAACGCCACGTGACATTTGACAGTCACCCCCGCGTTTGCGGCAGAAGCGGCCATGGCCTCTGCGTGGTCTCGGGAAACGGCGGTGAGGGTGATATCCCCGGCGGCGGCCGGGGCGACTCCCTCGGGCGGGGTATAGCCCAGCACCAAAAGGAGGGCAGGTACGGATTCAAAAGCGGAGGCCAACGCCATCGCCTCCTCCAAAGTAGCCACAGCAAAATGGCGGCAACCTGCCTGCCACAAGGATTTCGCAACACTTTCTGCTCCGTGGCCATAGGCATTGGCCTTGACCACACAGACGGGTACGCAAGAAGGCGATACGACGGTCACGCCTTGGGACAAAACGGTGTAATTATGGACCAGCGCGCCACGGTCAATACAAGCACAAACGCGCATATTCATATCAGGACAGTGCATAAGAGCTCCTTACATCATACTATTTTAAGTATAGCACAAAACCGCGAAATTGACAAGGGGTATCCGGAAAAACCACCGTTTCGCCTTGACAAATTCCTCGTCTCATGTTAAAATATAAGGAGATAAGGAGTGATACGTCATGCTGAAACGATTTGTGGCTTATTACAAGCCTCATATGAAGATTTTTATCCTGGATATGCTGGCATCTCTGTTCGTTGCCCTCATTGGTATTGTCTATCCCATGATCACAAGAAAAATGCTCAATGATTTTATTCCCAACGAAGAATACGCTCTCATCATCGCCTTCGGTTGCTGTCTTCTGGGGCTTTACCTCGTGCGGATGTTCCTCAACTTTTTCATTCAATACTACGGTCACGTCATGGGTGTGCGTATGCAGGCGCAGATGCGATCGGATATGTTCAATCATCTAGAAAAGCTGCCCTACAGCTTTTACGACAATCATGAAACGGGTAAGATCATGTCCCGCATGACCAACGACCTCATGGACATCAGCGAGTTGGCCCACCACGGTCCCGAAAATCTCTTGATCTCAGGCATCTCGGTCATCGTGTCCTTTGCCTATCTGTCTACCATCAACTTTTGGCTGACCCTCATCATTTTCGCTTGCGTTCCTTTTCTCGTCATGATCTCCTTGTTGCTGCGTAAGCGCATGAGATCTGCCTTCCAGAAGAGCCGTCAGTCCATCGCACAGATCAACGCTTCTTTGGAGAGCAGCATCTCGGGTATTCGCGTGACCAAGGCCTTCACCAACGCAGAAAAGGAGAGAGAAAAGTTCGAAGAGGGCAATGAAATGTTCGTAGAGTCCCGCCGCGAGGCCTACAAGGCCATGGGACAGTTCCATTCCGCCACCACCTTCGTCACCGACGTCTTCAACGTGGTAGTGCTCATCGCGGGCGGCTTGTTCCTCTACAACGGCTATATTGAAAAGCTGGGAGACTACACCGCCTTCGTCACCTCCGTCGGCCTGTTCGTCACCCCCGTGATGACTTTAGTCAACTTTATGGAGCAGTATCAGAATGGTGTCACAGGCTTTGAGCGCTTCGTGGAGATCATGGATACGCCCACCGAAAAGGATGCCTCTGACGCCGTGGATATCGGTGAGGTGGAGGGCAACATCGAGCTGAGAGACGTGACCTACGGCTACGAGGACGGCAAGCCCGTCCTTGATCACGTCAATCTCACCATCAAAAAGGGGCAGACCTTTGCCTTGGTAGGCCCTTCGGGTGGCGGAAAGACCACCATCTGTCACCTCATCCCCCATTTCTACGATTGCGAGAACGGCGCGATCTTCATTGACGGCAAGGAACTGCACAGCGTGACCAGGGAGTCGGTACGCCGCAACATCGGCATCGTTCAGCAAGACATTTATCTGTTCAATGCCAGCATCCGAGACAACATTCTCTACGGCAAGCTGGATGCCACCCAAGAGGAAGTTGAGGCGGCGGCCAGGTCTGCCAATATCCACGACTATATCATGTCCTTGGAGCACGGCTATGACACCCAGATCGGAGAGCGCGGCGTGCGCTTGTCGGGTGGACAGAAGCAACGGCTTTCCATCGCCCGTGTGTTCCTCAAAAATCCCCCTATCCTCATTCTGGACGAGGCCACCAGCGCCCTGGACAACACTACCGAGATCCTCATTCAAGAGGCTCTGGACGAGCTTTGCAAGGGGCGCACCACCATCGTGGTGGCCCATCGCCTGTCCACCATCAAAAATGCTGACGAGATCGCGGTCATAGCCGATGGCAAGATCGTAGAGCAAGGCAACCACGATACCCTGCTGACCCAAGGCGGCATATATACGGATCTGTATAACCTGCAGTTCAAGGCAGGTGTGATCCATAAGGCGGATTGATCATATGAGATCCGCCGCCAAGATTCCTTTCGTTCCTTTGAGTTCTTAAAAGCAAAAAACGCTTTGCGGCAATGCCGCAAAGCGTTTTTTCTATCAGTTGTCTCTCAACTTCTTGAGGATCGTATCTACCTTTCTGTCAAAGCGTCTTTGAACGCTGGTGTAGCTGGAAGAGAACTTGCCGTCAGCATTGTTAACGGAGGTCTTGAACAGCTCATAGAAGCCAAGATCAAAGTACATGGCCATATCGTACACACGGTTCTGGAAGATGATATCCAGCATGACGGGAGACTGAGGGTCACGCACGCTCTTGGTGGACAGCATTACGTCGTAGAACTTAGGCTTTACGTACTGATAGGACAGGATAGCATACATCTGGATGATGTTACCCACGGTCTCAGCATCCTTATCAGAAACAGAAGCAATGACTGAAAGGGCGGATCCTATGTCGTGCGTCCAGGTGCGGTAGAACTCCTGTGCTTTGTCGTACTTCGGCACAGGCAGAACTCCGTAGTCGCCTTCCATCTCACGGTTCAGAGCCGTCAGGTTCTGGGCAACCTCACCATAGAAAAGTCCGCGGCCTTCCTTGAAGGCGTTGAGACCCAGAGCCTCCTGGCCGGGAGGAGACATGAAAGCGGCGTTGTTGTCGTGATAAATGGCGGTAGCCAGCTCCAGAACGTTCAAAGCCTTTTCCATCTTGCCGCTGTCCAGGAACAGGGTGGGTTCTACAGAATCACGGTCATTGATGACGTAGCGAAGGTCACAACCCATGAAGAAGGTATTGCCGTACTCCCAAGTGGTAAGGAAGCCGTAGGTATCCAACTCATTGTAGGAGCCGTCACCGTTGCTGTCAGAAGACACACCTTGGATCACCTGATTGAAATATTCCAGCGTCCAGTCCCAGTTCAGCACGGTCTCATAGGGATTGGGTACGGTGTTAGCGTGCTCCTCCTGGAGCTGCTTGTTAAAAATCAAAACATAGGTCACGTTATCATCCGCGAAGTTGTGGGCACCGTTCATGAAGAACACCTGACCCTCCAGAGCAAAGTCGGCAGTACCGGAATCCCACCAGGTGTAGTCAAGGTCAACACCCATGTCGATATAATCACGAAGATAACCGCTGGTAGCATAGGAGGCGGAATCTCTTGCAGATGCGGTGATGAGTTGGAAGTCTCCCGTAGGCGCGGAGGCCTCGTTGATAACAGAGCTCTGCATGGCCTCACCCGGCTTGGCGATATGATTAAACACCAGCTTACAGTTATCTTCAAGCAGGGTGTTTCTCTCATATACGGCATCGTTGATGAGCTGATCGCCACCGTTCTCCTTATCGACGACCTTGTTTTCTCCCCAGATCTCGCTTTGATACATCTCGGCGTGCAGGATGGTAAATTCCTCTCCACCCCAATCAATCTCGTCAAGGGCTTCAAGCGCCTGGGAGACTTCATCCTGCGTCTCGTTTTCGGTGACTGCATCGTCAGGCTTTTGGGTCTCACCTTGTTGAGTACCGTCAGGGTTTTCGGTACTTTCGCCGCAAGCGACAAAACAGGAGAAGACCATAAGACAAGCCATCAGAAGAGCCAAAAGCTTTAACATTGTGTTCTTCATTATCTTTCTTTCCTCTCTAAAAATCAGGTGAATCTCCATGGATACACCTTATCAAGAATATTATAAACCAAAAGTCGTATGAAGTCAAGAGGCACCCTTGCCCTTTCGCGCATTTTCGGCGGAAGGCACAAGAGCGCCGTCTTGGTCTTATGCAGATTGACACAGAAAATTTCAGTTTTCAGGAGCAAGTTATAAAAGGTAGGAGTGCCGTTATAGAGACGGGTCATTTCCAATCCTCGGGCCAATACTGCTTCGGAACGCTGCCCGCGTCGTGAGCGATGATGAGTGCTTCAATAGCCTTGCGGATCTCGTAAACACCGCTGCCTTCTTCGGCGCACCACTCAGTGACCAGATGATTACGGAAATCACGGTAGGGTTCATCAGCCAGCAGCGATGCGCTAAAATGCATGAAAGTTGTATTACCATCCACACCCATATAGCCTTCGGGAGCGTAGGTATACAAACGGGCATAGTCCCATTCAACCATCACATCCACCACGCTTTTGACTTCTTCGGCGGTTAGAGGGATGTGAGCATTTTCGTAAAGCTCATTATGGCCTACAATATACGTTTCTCCATCTTCTTCTACCTCTTCCGCTACATGGATATAATGCCGATAAACCAAAAGGCCGGTGTTATCCTCGAAAATAAACAGATCATAGAGATACAGGCCGTCCGTGCAGGTACCATCAGCTAAAAAATCAAAAGACTCATTGTGGAAACAACGGAAGGACATCGCCGAGCGGTACTCTCCATCCACAACGTCTTCATAATCATGCATCGGGTCGACCTCACTCATGTCACACCAGAAGAGATAGTCTTCCCAACCCGCCTCTGCATCACGGATGTACTTTTCGTTCCGCTTCTGAACGTGCAGAAAGAAGATACACGAGGCAACAAGAGACAAAGCCAAAAGAACAGACAAGACAATGATCGCAATTTTTGATTTCATGACAAGCTCCTTTCTGTATTGGGGGCTTTGAAACGCCAAGCCCTATACTATATAAGACACGAAAAAAGGGGCGATCTTACAAAAAACGCGAAAACTTCAAAAAATTTTCAACAGAGCATGGGCGTTTCGGAGGTTACGAAAGGAACGTAGGTGAAATCATCGGTGTTGTGGCGGATGATGTAGTCGATGTAAGAGGCGATCTGCTCGGCGGTCAGGCGGTAACCGAGGGCGTTGAGGTGGCCGTGAAGATAGAAGCGCTTGGTAAATTCCTCGTCATGGGCGGGGGCGTACGCACGGAGATCCACCACGTAGGTGTCCTTGAAATAGGCGGCCAGCTCGTGGAGACGAGCGGCATGGGCATCTCCCACCTCACTCATGCCGGGAGTGGACTCATACATGACCTGATGGGGCATGGTGACAAGGAAGAACTTAGCACCGGGCACCATTTTCTGATAGGTCTGGATGATGCGGGCGTAGTAACCCGTGAAGGTCTTGGCGTTCTTCGTAGGATCCTCGGGGTCAATATCGGACATCTCGCCGAGGGGCTGGCGCGCACCAATCAGATCGTTGACACCCAGAGCAATGATGTAAGCCTGCGCCTTTTTTTCGGGGTTCCAGTAGTCCATAGCCTCGGCGAAGCTGTCACAATACTCCGAAGCGGTCATGCCGCCGCGGGAGAAATTATAAACCTTGCTCCCTGCCATGCGGCCGATAAACTGACCCCAGGAGTATTCAAACATATCGTAATAGTGGCGCACACCCGTGGCCTCGTCCAAGGTCTCAAACTCACCCGAGGACAGGCTGTCGCCAACGCAGGCGATGGTACGGAAGATGCTGACGAAACCGCCGTCGCGGCAGATGTTATCGAGGGGCTTTTCGCTCGGATTGAAATAAAGTTCGTTGACGTTCATTTGAATTCTCCTTCTTTTTTTGATATAGAAAATTGTTGTTTCCCGGCAGTGCCGGCCACCTGCGGTGGGGCTCTGACTCGGGGCAGTGTATTTCAGGCCAACCACATACCGCGAGGGGATGTTCAGGATATCGTTGTGGGGCAGGGGCCCCGCATGGGCGGCAAACGGGCTACCTACTGTGATATGAATTTTTCTCGACACGCAAAGGAAATTTAGATATCTATCGAGTATTTGATTTCTTGACATAATCCCTTTTAAAAGGTTTTGAGGGGGCGAGGGGAAATTTTCTCAAAAGTTCCCCTCGCGTACTCCTCGTACTCCGCTAAACAACCCTTTAATGCAACGCCCGATACAGGATATACAGGAGGGATTCGTCGGTCACGGCTTGATCCGCGATCACGATCAAGCCGTCAGTGGTGACGGTGATGCACTTCCCTACATCCTCGACAAGATCGTCGGCCTTGATATACGCTATACCGTAGTGGTCGATCTTCTCGGTGGCAGACACATCCAGACCGAGAACAGAGGCGGCAAATGCGGCGGGCAGCCACAAATCATAACCCGAGGCCATGGCCACACCCTTGGTGTTGTTGTCCACAAGGCGGACTTCCTTTCCCTCTACGTAGGCGTTATAGCCATTAGCCTTGAGCACCACCATGTCGGAAGTTAGCCCTTCGGGCAGTTTTTCGGCGGTAGCCTCGGTGGTATAGCGATAATTCAGACGGCCGTCGGGGGCAGCATCGCCCAGATCTGTGAAGTGCATGATATCCCCTGTCATGACGGAGTTGTCTGCCCATTTGAAATCAAAGGTATTACCCACGCCAAGGAGAGATCTCGAAACCTTGATCTGAAGCACGTTGTCCTTGAGGGTATACAAACCGCTGCCTACAGTCTCCATGACCCATTGGTCGGCGCCGACAAATCGCTCTACTGACACAAGCGTCCCGTCCTGGGCACGGTTGATGATAAAATCGTAGCCGAACCAGCCCGTGGCATCGTCGCAATCCGCGTTGACGTACAGGTTCATCCAGTTGGGAGACATGTTGTCATTCGTGGTGATGGTGTCGGCACATTCCACGTAGAAATAAAGATATGTATCGTCACTCGACACCTTGGCGGTGGTGATATCGTTGCGACCCGAAATATTGGTATAGCGCAGGCCTCCCACATGGGCGGGGTGATTGCGGTGGGCGGTATCGTACTGTGCATCTCGGTATTCGGGGCCGACGGCGTACCATTGACCCGCAGAGCTTTCAATATCAATGGCCCATTGGCCGAAGGCGGTCTCCACGTCACGAGCCCCCTTATACTGACGGATAAAATTCACCATTTGGTTATAATAGTTGTCGGTATAGCCGCCCTTCATGGCCTCAATGTCGCGAGAATACTCGGGGTTAAAGCAATCCACGTAGTAGTGGTACTCCTTGGCACTGGGATCATGAGACACCATATATCCGCCCGCAATGGTCTGTCCGATGGCGGGCGCACCCTGCCACCGTCCTGCCCACCATTCGTTCCATCCTGTGATCATGACCACCTCGGGATCGGTCTCCATGGCCTTTTTGAACTGCTCCGCAAAGGCGAGGCCCAAGCCGGAGGTGGTGTCCATGAGGGCAAAGCCCAAGTCCCAATCGCCTTCAAACTTCGGAATCCCTCGATCGGCACGGTTGTAGCTGCGGCCACCGTTGGTACCGTTTGATCCGTTGACCCAGTAACCGCACATGACCACCATCTGCTCAGGGTAACGGTCGCCGTTTTCGTCCAAAGCATACCCCGGCTTCTGGGGATACATATGAGCCCAGGGCCAACATTGTATGCCGCGGCGGCGAGCATACCAAGCATCGGTAGAGTTTGCCCAGGAGTAACGGAGGGTAAAGAAATCCTCCAGCTCGTCAGGCATATCCATATCCCCGGTGACGAGAAGCAAGGGCTTATCTTTCCATCTGAACCACAGATCCTCGTAGCGGCCTCCTTCATAGAGATTGCCCCACAAAGACATGAGTTCCTGGTTGTTATTCTGGATCAAAAAAGCCACTTGAGGGGTATCCAGGCCCTCGGCGCGCATTTGGCTCCACACACGGAGCACGGCCTCGTAGCTCTGCTCGTACAGAAAGCCGTTGGTCGCGTCAAAATAGACAAAATCCACACCCGCGGCTGTCAGTTGGGTGGCGTGCTTACGGAGCACCCATTCGTCATCCGAAGCGTAATAACCGAAATAAGGCTCAGCCCAATAGTGAGCAAAACCCAAAGGACCGCTGACGATCTCATTCCAGAGTCCGTCCATACCGCCCTCAAGATATGCCTTGGTATGGTCGTAAATGGGAAGGCCGTTCATATTAGACTCGTGCCAAAGGAAGTAGAAGATACCTACCTTGCGATCACGGGGCGTGATCGTATCTTCCGAGGTCACAGCGCGGTCAGCGCCGTCGGTGCCCACCCAGGTATCGGCAAAAAGGTCGCGGTTGGCAGGAACGATACCGTTATTGTCGGTGTTACCCACCGAACGTGAGAGCTTTATACTGATATTCTCCAAGGTGGCGCCGCCCCTCACACAATGAGACCAGAAATAGGAATAGCCGCCCTTGGGGATGGCGTTGACGATAGAATCACAGACAACAGGATTTTGACTGTCGCCTGTATAAAGCTCAATAAAGGTATCCGTGATCTTAACATGGGCGATCTCTGTGAGATTTTCACTGTCATCGCGGGTACAAACAGTGATGGTATTGGTGACGGAGTCATCGATCACGGTCATCTTTTCCCCATCGGAGAAATCGGCGTTCACTTTAGCATAGGTGACACCGGGCCATTCGCCTGTACGGATGCCGATCTCATCGTTGCGGAAGGCCAGCCATACGCCGCTCTTGCCCGTAGCGTCCACTTTGGCCTCGTGAAGACGGAGCCCAAGGAAAAAGGTGAGCCAGGGTGCGGTGTCCCCGGGACAGCCGTACGTCAGATCAAATTCATAGGTGGTGGTAGCGTTTCCCGAGGCCCGCATCGTGGAATACAGTCCGTTGACACCGTTATCCTTGAAGGTCAGCTTGCCTCCATCGGTAGCAGGATCGTTCATGATCTGATAGATCTCCTGGGAGGTCACTCGATCCACGAAGGGGTATTCAAAAATCTTGATCTCTTCCCAAAAGGTGTAGTCGGGGAGAGACAAATCGGAGGTCAACACGTAGTCGTCCTCCTTGGGGATATTGACATTGAGCGTTGTTTCCGCCTCTGTCTCACAGGCGGGAGGAAGAGTCCCCTTGCCGGTGTCGGCAGGAGGTGTGGTAGCCGTGCAGGCAGTCAGCAGCAAGAGCAGCGCCAGCAGGGCGGCGATCATTTGCAGCAAAAAACTTTTCTTCATAACAAGCTCCATTCTGCCGTTCGCGTCGGCATAAATATTCTTCGGAATTCGTCTGTGTTACTCAGACCCCCAACACTTCTGATAGATATATTTATTATACACGAGTACGATAAATTTGTCAAGACATGCTCCATTCATATAAAAAAGACCGTCCCCGCCCGAAGGCGGGAGACGGTCCTCTATCATCAGTTCTTTTTCTCTTCCAAGGAGCTCATGACCGAGACGGTAACCTTCTGCTCATAGCAAGCAAACATGGTGTCCACCCCCTCGGGGCAGGTCTTCCGTGTCAACAAGCTGACCACGGGAACGATCACAAGGCCCACCAGCATAGCCAGCATCCCTGCGTTGATAGAAGAACCGCAGAAGTAAGCCAGCACGGGGTTTTCAAAGGAGATCTTCAAAACGGCGTTGAGGACGAACTGCGTCAGCGTGATGCCCAGACCTGTGGCAAAGGACGTCCACACGGCGGCCTTGGTAACCTTTTTCCAGAACAGACCGTACAGGAAGGGCGCCAGGAAGCAGCCCGACAGCGCGCCCCAGGAAATGCCCATGAGGTCGGAAATGTAGAGCTTCTTGGCAAGCTCGACGTTACCTACCACCAAAATAGCGATAGCAGCGGCGACCACGATGGAGAGGGCCAGCAGCAGACGCATCATAAGCATGCTGGATTTCTCGCTTTTCTGCTTTTTAGACAGAGGCGCAATGAGGTCAAGGGTGATGGTGGAGGCGGAGGTCATGGCCAGCGAGGACAGAGTAGACATGGAAGCGGCCAGCACCAGGATCAGCACCAGACCGATGAGCCATGTGCCGCCGTTGCCCATACCGTCCTCGATGGCACCCAGCATGGCGGGGATGATGGTGTCAAAGGATTTGGGAGCGGTACCTGCATCGTTCATGATCACGCTGTCGGCATACAGACGGCCGAAGCCGCCCAGGAAGTAGCATCCGCCCGCCACGATAACGGCAAAGACGGTGGAGATGACGGTACCCTTAAGGATAGCGCCCTCGTCCTTGATGGCGTAGAACTTACCCACCATCTGAGGCAGGCCCCAGGTACCGAGGGAGGTCAGAATGACCACGCCCAGAAGCTGAAGGGGCTGAGGGCCTAAGAAGGAAGTGTAGGCACCGTTGAACTGCGTACCTGCAGCGGTGGTGGCGCTATCCTGAGACAACTTGGCAATGGCCTCGGTAAGGCCACCGTTGGCATTCAGCATGGCACCCACAACGGCAATGATACCCACCAACATAATAATGCCTTGGATGAAATTGTTGATAGCAGAGCCCATGTAACCGCCGACGATGACATAAACGCCCGTCAGAGCAGCCATGATCACTACCCAACCCCAGTAGGGAACGCCCGCGAAGGAAGCCGAGAAGAGCCAAGAGAGACCATTGAACAGCGACGCGGTATAGGGGATGAGGAAGACGAAAACAATCACGGCAGCCACCAGGCGGAGGGCTTTGGAATTAAAGCGAAGGCCGAAGAAGTCGGGCATGGTGCGACTACCTAAGTGTTGGGTCATAACACGGGTGCGTCGTCCTAGAATGACCCAGGCCATCAAGGAACCGATGAAGGCGTTGCCTAGACCGATCCAGGTAGAGGCAAGGCCGAAATTCCAACCGAAGCGGCCCGCATATCCGATAAATATAACCGCTGAAAAGTAAGAAGTACCGAACGAAAAAGCAGTGAGCCAGGGGCCGACCGAACGGCCGCCCAAAACAAATCCGTCCACACCCTTGGCAGAGCGGCTGGATAGCACACCCACAGCGATGGTGATGGCAAAGAATACCACGATCATGAGAATCTTGACAAGCATAATGTCCTCCTTAAAATGCGCCCGTAGGCTGAAATCCGAGAAGCGGGGCAATAAAAAACACCCTCACTCCCCACAAAAAATGGAGAAGAGGGCGGATATACCGCGGTACCACCTCTTGTTTATTTCGGCCTTGCAGTCGAAACCTCGTGAAGCACGCCAGCGGAAATGACCGCAGGGTATGCCTCCGCGCAATAACGGGCGCACCCGATGATTCCTTGGCCTCCGCTGCAGACAGAGGTGTTCAGCATCACAGCTCCCGGGATGTATTTCTTCGATACCCCCCTCCGTCTCGCACCAACCGACGGCTCTCTGCAGGAGCAGCATTCGAATACTTCTTCCCGATCATCACTTTTCATTCCGAGAATTTCTTGGAATGCTGACATTATACATGATTTTCTTTAGCTTGTCAAGAGGATTTTTGAAAATAATGCAAAAAGATTCTCAAACTATTTTACTTGTTTTGCAAGGAAAGCGTCGATACTTGCAAAATATCTCTTGACAAATCTTTGAATTTTGTGTATAATAAAAGGTGAATTCGTTTGCCTCGGAGGCAGACGGAGATTTAGTTATCTATAATCCTTAGGGACTCCCCTTATTATACGTAACTGTCACGAAGTATTGGCAACACACAACACAGAAAAAGGAGGTGTAACACAACATGAACCCCATTGTATCCGCCATTTTGGGCATCGTGGGTGGCTTGATCATTGGCGCCATCATCGGCGTTTTGGTCGGTATTCAATACCGCAAGCGCATTGGTGAAGCAAAGATCGGCTCTGCCGAGCAGAAGGCCAAGGAGCTGGTTGAGGAAGGAGAGAAAACCGCCGAGACCCTCAAAAAAGAAGCCCTGCTTTCCGCCAAGGAAGAGATCATGCGCCGCAAAAACGAGATGGAGCAGGAGATCAAGGAGCGCCGCAGCGAGGTCTCCCGTACTGAAACCAGATTGGCAAAAAAAGAGGAAAATCTGGACAAGAAAAGCGAGCAGCTTGACAAGAAGAGCGAACAGCTCGATCGCAAGCTGAAGGAATGTGACACCGCACGCGAGCAGATCGACACGGTTCTGGCAGGGCATATGGCAAAGCTTGAGGAGATCTCGGGCTACACCACAGACCAGGCCAAGGCCGAAATGGTCTCCCGTCTGGAGGAAGAGGTCAAGTACGAACAGGCTCAGCGCCTCGTTGCTCTGGAAGAGCAGTACCGCGAGGAGGCTGACGAGAAATCCCGCCAGATCATGGCCCTGGCCATCCAGCGTTGTGCAGGTGAGTTTGTGGCTGAATCCACCATTTCCTCCGTGGCTCTGCCCAGCGAGGAAATGAAAGGCCGTATCATCGGCCGTGAAGGCCGTAACATCCAGAAGCTCGAGACCTTGACGGGAGTTGAGCTTATCATCGACGATACCCCCGAGACCATCACCATTTCGGGCTTCGATCCCATCCGCCGCGAGGTGGCAAGACTAGCCCTTGAAAAGCTGATCTCCGACGGCCGTATCCATCCCACTCGTATCGAAGAGATGGTAGAGAAGGCCAAAAAGGACGTGGATGCCGCCATCAAGCAGGCAGGCGAACGCGCCACCTTCGAGGTCAACATCCACGGTATCAACCCCGATCTCATCCGTCTCCTGGGCCGTCTCCGTTACCGCACCAGTTACGGTCAGAATGTACTCCAGCACTCTATTGAAGTAGCCATCCTCGCCGGCATCATGGCCGAAGAGCTGGGCGTCGATCCCGTGTTGGCACGCCGCGCAGGTCTGCTTCACGATATCGGTAAGGCCTTCCCCTACGACGTAGAAGGCTCCCACGTACAGATCGGTGTCAACGCCGCCAAGAAGTACAAAGAGAGCAAAGAGGTGGTTCACGCCATCGAGGCTCACCACGGCGACGTGGAGCCCCAGTCTGTGGTGGCTGTTCTGGTACAGGCTGCCGATGCCATCTCTGCTGCCCGTCCCGGTGCTCGCAGAGAGGACATGGAGAACTACATCAAGCGTCTTGAAAAGCTGGAGGAGATCGCAGAAAGCTTCAACGGCATTGAAAAGGCATTTGCCATTCAGGCAGGCCGCGAGCTCCGCGTCATGGTCAAGCCCGAGGCCGTCTCCGACGAGCGTATGGTGCTTGTGGCCAGAGAAATGGCCGAGCGCATCCAGAACGAGGTCAAGTACCCCGGTCAGATCAAGATCAACCTCATCCGCGAAAGCCGCGCTGTGGACTACGCAAAGTAATTTATCACTAAGACACCCCTTCGGGGGTGTCTTTTTTGAATATATTCGGCATGTTCATAAACGGTAAAAGAAAAATTCGTATGCGCGACATATTTATACGATAAAATAAAAAAAGAAACACCTGTCCCATATCTTTGTCAAGGAGGCACGCATCATGCTGAAAAAGCTCATTATCGCTTTTGTCGTTGTCGCTGTTTTAGCGGCGGGCGCCATCACCGTGAGCGTTTTGATCTCAAGCAAGCCCGAAATAGTGGTCAAAAACACATTGGAAAATACCGTCGACGCCCTTATGGATAGGCAGGAATTTTCCACAGTCCTTTCTATGCTCAAGAAGGGATCCTTGGAAGTAGAGGGCGAATTTGAAAACACCGAGCTCGGCGGTAAACTCTATTTCTCCAATATAGGCACTCCCGCCAAGCAGGAGCTCTTCGCCGAGGATCTGTATCTCAAAAACGGAGAACATAGCTTGAGTCTCAGCGGTTATATCGGCCCCGACAGTGCCTATATCACCGATTGTTCTGTTTTGGAGGGTACCGTAGGTCTCATTCGCGGAAACGCAGAGGCAGATTATCTGGCCTCGGTCTTTGCGGCAGACTCGGGAAGCGCCTTTGCCCTGGATCCCGAAGCCCACGACCTTGTGACAGTCTTTTTGAGGCTGTATGACGAGGAGGCTGACAAAAAGCTCGAAAAAGATGCGAAAAAGTATATCAAGAAATACGAAAAAAAGATGGGGCAGATATTCGCGGAGCACGCCACCTTTGAGGAGGCAACGAAAAAAATCCGCGTGAACGGCACACGTATGGAATGCCGTGTCATGACTGTCACCGTGAGCACAGGCGATCTGGCCGATATGCTCTCTGATCTTCAGGAGGCACTTCAAAAGGATAAAAGTCTCAGAAAAGCTGTGCTTTCCTATCAGCCGTATTTGGAGGATCAAGTGGAAGATCTCTCAAGCACGTACGACGAGGATTTCCTGAACGGTCACTTTTGGGTAGAATGGAGAAAATACCTGCGCGATATGGAGGTCTCGTTGACCGTAGAGCTTGTGACCCCAAAATCCTCGGCACTTCTTCGCCAATTGACTGTCAAAGCGGAGGTTTCAGGCGAAACGCGAGAGCTCTTGTTTATGGATCTGGGAAAGAACGGCATGAAAAAGGCTGATTACATCACATTGGAAATGGGCGGCGTGACCTACGCCTACGAGATCGCCGAGGACAACACACGCCTGTTTGAGGCTTATCTCCACATGGACAAGGTGGAGTTGGCCCATCTTGAGATAAACAGGAAAGAGGACGTATACAGCCTGACGCTTTTTGACGGCACCGTTATATCAGGAGAATTCATAGAAAAAAAGGATCAAGTGACAGTCTCTCTTGAAAAGATCAAAAACGGTGACAGCTTCAAGCTTTTCGATGTCAGCTTGACCCTGCGGGAAAAAGATGACTTCCCCGCCGTAGCCAAGGATGAGGAGATCTCCAGCATCTTTACCTTAGGCGAGGAAGCCTTGGAAAAGCTCCCCTCTGCCACCAGGTGGCGGGGTGCCTATGAAGGCATGATGCAAGACGGCACCCGTTGTACCATCCGTTTTTACCCCAACGGAGAGATGGATGTCTTCACAAGATCTCACAGCTTATCCGTCGAATTCCTTGAGGGTCGCTATTGGGTCATAGGAGATATGATCTTCATCAGCCATGACGTTCCCGAAAGTGGATGGCAAGGGCTGAACGGACTTCACTCCTTTGAAAAAGATCCTAACAGGGACAACTTCGTTATCATTGACGGTATAAGGTACGATCGAGCCATAGCCGCCTAATAAAGAAAATGACCCCTGCAATCGCAGGGGTCATTCTTTTTTATCAGTTGGCGTTGACAGCCTTTTCAACCAGGGCACCGACTTGAGCGCGAAGCTCACGGAAGGCGTCGGCATCGGTGCTGTACTCGCCGAGGCTTGTGGTCCACTTGGCGATGATAGCATCCACAACGTCCTTGCCGTAGATCTCTTCCAGCATGGTCAGGTACTCGAAGTCCTCGATACCGTCACGGACAGACTCCAGGCGGAGGCTGGCCACGGGATCGGTCTGTGCGAAGTACACGCCGCTGTAAATGAGGATACCGTTACCGTATACTTCATAGGGATAGGCATCGTTGATCTCGTGCATGGCATCCATACCGTGATACCACTTATCGGCAGAGGGGATCCACAGACGGTCGGAACCGTTTCCCCAGTGGTTAACGAGGTAGTACAGGAAACCGTCCACATTATAGAGCTTCTGCTGCCAGAAGAGGGTACGGATGTTGACAGCCTCAGTATTGATGATCAAGGTGATCTCGGGATCGTTGGGGAATCTGGTCACATACCACCAAACCTCATCACCGGCTTCCTGCTCAGCCCAGAAGCGGTCGCGGAGAGAACCGAGCTTTTCTTCAAGCTGGATGGTGGTACCGTAGTAAAGCTCTTCATTCTCAAACCATTCAGCAAAAGTATTGAAGAAGAAGGTCTTGGGGCACCAGACGTTCACAGAACTTGTAACGTAGGAGAAGAAGTCTCCCTGGGTGGTCGCGTAGTTGACGTGCATGGGCGCGATGAGCTTGTAGCCGGGGAAGTTCTCTTCCAACATCTTGCCGTAACTGTTGATATCATCCAGGCGATTGACGCTGCCGGGCTCGTCAACGGGATAGAAGTATGCCTTCTCCAGCCATTCTTCATGCTGAGAGAGGAAAGCATAAGCATTAGCCACCTTCCAAGGAACCAGTTCTTTAGACCAACCCAGGGGCTGGAAGGCCTGGACGCGAGGATTGTTCAGATACTTCAAGAGACGGGAATCGGAGAAGGAACCGTCGTCGTTCTCGAAAGGCAGGCTGTAGCAGTTGACACGGTAATCAAGCAGGAAGTTGTAGTAGACTTCACCCAGATTTTCACCTCTCCAGTTGGACAGATCAGCGGCAAAGTCAAAGTAGGTCATGTAAACCTCATAAGCGCTCATATCCATGAGGGTCTTACAAGAAGAAGCATCGTCCAAAACGAAGTTCCATACGTAGGTGAAGACGGTGGCCTTCTTGATTTCGTTGCCATTGGCATCCACAACAGTCAGAGTAGCAGCATACTCACCGGGCTTGGAGTCAGCGGTGGTGGTAGCTTTGATGACGAAGGACTGGGACTGGCCCGCCTTGATATCAAAGCCATTGTACTTCTGAAGGTTGTCGATGGTGTCGCCACGGCCGTTGCCGCCGTTCACCCAATCCAGCATACCCTCTTCGGGGGTGTAGGTGACGGGAGGCAGGGGGTCGATCAGCATCTCGTCCAGAATGTTGAAGTAGTAGCCCCAATGAAGATCGGTCTTGAGAGTGTCGCCGTCAGCATTCTTGAAGTCGGTGATATAGACCTTCAGACCCGTCACATCGGTCTCAGGTGCCAGAATGAACTGACAGCCCTCGGTCTCGTTCTTAGCCATTTGGATAAGGTAGGTGACGGTATCCTTGACAGTAAAGCCGCTCTGAGGTGCGCGGGTATACATATGGTCGAACCACAGCTTGAGGGAGGCGTCCTCATTGGCGGCGTCTTCCTTCTGGTAGGTATCGTAGGAGGTGGTGGGTTTCTGAGTGGAATTCAGCAACTCGTCAGCCTCGGCCTTGGCCTCGTCGGAGATCTCAAAGCCCTTGTCGTTCCAATCAATGCCAAATTGCTTATAGTAAGCATCCGCGGAGTTGAGGAACTGGACCTCGGCGATCTGAACAACCTCTCCTTCATTGACGGCAGACGCCATGTAGTCCATACGGAAACCGGTGACCTTGCCCTTCCAGTTGTTGGCGCCTCTCATATCAAAGAGGATGTACTGCCAATCTTCCTCGGCCACGTCAAAGCCCGCGGAGACCTCCATGCCGGGCGTTGCTCCGGTGACACCGCCGGCGAAGTAGTACAGGTTGAAGGTACCTGTAGAGCAACCCACAGCACGCACCTTCAAAATGATATAAGAGAAATCCTCAGCCATAACATCATCCATCTTGGCCTTGGTCAGGAAGCTACGGAGGTTAAAGCCCGCGAAGGGGTCGGTAGCATTGGCAACACTGGTAGCAAAAGCTACGTACTGCTCGCCGGCATCGTCCGTCTCAACAGTGACGTTGGTCTGGTTAGCATTATTGAAGCAGCTCTTGAGGTTCTTGGTGCTGAGGGCGTTGAAGTCAATGACCAGCGCGGTCTCGGCCTCGGTAGGTGCTTCGGTGGGCTCTTCGGAGGTCTCCTCGGTGGGAACCTCGGTAACCTCGGGGGCATTGGTGCCATCGGAAGGATTCGTGCCGTCAGGCTCAGCGGTGGCTTCGTCGGTCTCGGCGGGGGTAGTTTCTTGCTGGGTACCTGCGATCGTGCCATCGTCGGTGCCGGGAACCTCGGGACCTTCTGTGCAAGCCACCAGGCCGACAACGAGAAGCAGGGCCAAGAGCGCGGCAGTCAACCAAATGCGGGTAGATCTTTTCATGGGGGTAAACTTCCTTTCTTTGTTTGTCTTGGGGGAGTTTATGGGGCGCTTAATTGGTTTCTTTCATAAATTCATCCAAAACCCAGTCCTGAATTTTGCGAAGCATTTCCTCAGCCTTGCCTCCTACGGGCTGACCGTCGATCTCCACGCAACGGAGACCAATGGCGCTGGAGGAAGAGATGATCACTTCCTTTGCGTTCATCAGCTCATCCAGCGTGAAAGGTGTCTCTTCCACGGGATATCCCAGAGCTTTGCAGGCTTTGATGAGGTGGGCGCGGGCGATCCCGGGCAGGATGAGATTGTCCAAAGGGGCGGTCTGGAACGCGCCGCGCTCATTGATGATATGGACGTTAGCGTGAGCGCATTCGGTGACGCGGTCGGGGGTGCGATAGAGAATGGTCTCATATACCCCTGCGCGCTCGGCCAGTTGGGAGTACATGACGGCAGGGAGCAGGTTCAGGGTCTTGATGTCACAATGGAAGAAGCGGGTATCCTCGGCGGTGATAGCCTTGACCTCCATGCGGATGTCTTTGAGCCCACCCGGACGAAGCATGACCCAAAGATTGCCCACCTGATCCTCTGGATAGGTGTGGTTGCGATCCTGCGTGCCTCTCGTCACCTGAAGGTAGACGAACTGATCGCCCGTGTCCAGACGGGGAAAGAGGTCCATGAGGATGTTCGTCAGCTCATCCTTGGTATGAGGCATCTTGATGTCCAGCTTATGGGCACAGCCAAAGAGGCGATCCAGATGCTCGGAAAGAGCAAAGGGCTTGTAGTTTCGTGTGTAAGTCACGTCGTAGATGCCGTCGCCGAAGAAATGAACGCGGTCGTTGAAGGGGACCATCATTTCTTCAACAGGGGCGATCTTGCCGTTATAGTAAGCGAGATTTTTCATATTGAAATACTCCTCGATGTATGGGTTAAAACAGTATATGCAAGCAAAACAGATTTTTACATATTAACCGCGCCCCAAAGCAAAAGCCTTTTTATTCAACTCAACAAACTTGGGCTTGACACAAGCCTCAATAGCAGAGAGCCACTTATCCTCGGGGATCTCCGGGAAGTAGCGAGAAAGACGCCCCATCAGAACGATATTGACCGCCTTAGACGAGCCTGCTTCCTCAGCCAGAGAGAGAGCGTCCATGTCATCCATGGCGATGCCCTTGGCCTTCAGCCCCTCCAACACTTCGTGGGGATACTCAGCCGCCCCCGTGATGACGGGCATGGGGTCGGTCTCGCGGGTGTTCACCACCACGCGGCCGCCTTCCTTCAGGTAGGACGCCCAGCGGGCGGCTTCCAGCTTTTCAAAGGATACGATAAAATCAGCCTCTCCCTTGTCTATGATGGGAGATGCCACGCGGTCGCCGTAGCGGACGTAAGTGACAACACTGCCGCCTCGCTGGCTCATGCCATGTACCTCGGAAACTTTTACGTCGTAGCCTTCCTCGCACAGCAGGTGGCCGAGCAGCTTGGATGCCAAGAGAGAGCCCTGTCCGCCCACGCCGACGATCATAATATTCTTGGTTTGCATATTACATACCTCCCGTAATGGCACCAAAGGCGCACATCTGCTCGCACACGCCGCAGCCTACGCACAGGGTGGCGTCGATAATGGCTTTCTTTCCGTCCATATGGATGGCGGGACAGCCCAGCTTCATGCACTTCTTGCAACCGCGGCAAGCATCCTTGTCCACCGCAAGCGCAGGCTTGGGCTTGACTGTCTTGAGCAGGACGCAGGGACGGCGGGAGATGATCACACCGGGACCTTCAGCAGCCAGCTCTTCAGTGATGACCTTCTCACAGGCGGCCAGATCGTAGGGATCCACCACCGTCACGCGATCAATACCTACGGCACGACAGAAGGCCTCCAGATCCACCTTGGTGGCAGGATCACCCTTGATGTTATAGCCCGTGGTGGGATTCTGCTGATGGCCCGTCATGCCCGTGATGGAATTGTCTAAAATGATGACGGTGGAGTTAGACGCGTTATAAGCGATGTTCACAAGGCCCGTCATGCCAGAATGCATGAAGGTGGAGTCGCCAATGACCGCCACGGTCTTGTGCTCGGTCTCCTCCCCGCCAATCTTGTTAAATCCATGAACACCAGACACAGAGGCGCCCATGCAAAGCACCGAGTCAACGGCATTAAGAGGAGCGGCCATGCCCAGGGTGTAGCAGCCGATGTCACCAATGGCGGTAATCTTGTGCTTGGACAGGGTATAGAACAAGCCTCTGTGAGGACATCCCGCACACATGACGGGAGGACGGACGGGAATAGCCTCGTCGGCGGTCACCGTTTCGGCCACAGGCAGGCCGAAAGCGGCTCGGAGCAGGTTCTGAGAGAACTCGCCCACCATAGGGAACAGGCTCTTCCCTTCCACCTCAACACCGATGTTGCGGCAATGGGTCTCGATGATGGGATCCAGCTCCTCAAACACCACCAGTCTCTCCACCTTGGCGGCGAAATCCTTGATGAGCTTTACAGGAAGAGGATTGACAAGTCCCAGCTTGAGGATATTCACAGTATCACCAAACACCTCGCGGACGTACTGGTAGCAGGTGCCCGAACAGATCATACCCAGGGCGGTATTTCCGTCGGCGGCCAACTCCACGCGGTTCAGCTCGCAGGTCTCGGCGTACTCGGTGAGCGCTACGGTTCTCGCCTCCACCAGAGGGTGACGGCGAATGGCGTTAGCAGGGGCCATGATGTATTTTTGAGGCTCCTTAACGTAGGGGCGCAGGGGTATATCCGCACGGTCAGAAAGGGCCACCAGGCTCTGGGAGTGAGCGATACGAGTACAAGTACGGTAGATCACGGGAGTATCAAACTGCTCGGACAGCTCAAAGGCGGCCTTCATCATGGACAGTGCCTCGGCAGAATCCGAGGGCTCTACCATAGGAACCTTGGACGCAATGGCGTGGTGGCGAGAATCCTGCTCGTTCTGGGAGGAATGCATCCCGGGGTCATCGGCCACGCAGACCACAAGACCGGCGTTGACACCCGTGTAGGACATGGTGTAGAGGGGATCGGCAGCTACGTTCAATCCCACGTGCTTCATGGCGCAGGCAGAACGGGCGCCCTTGAGTGACGCGCCGAAGGCCACCTCCATGGCCACCTTTTCGTTGGGGGCCCACTCGCAGTACATCTCGTCGTATGTAGCGGCAAATTCGGTGATTTCAGTTGAGGGCGTGCCGGGATAGGAGGACACGAGACGGCATCCCGCCTCATAAAGTCCCCGTGCCGCGGCTTCGTTGCCCAGCATCAGTTGTTTTTTCATGGTGCGATCAAAGCGTCTCCCATAAGAAACGCTTTCCTTTCATACAATAAGGGTTATTATATCATTATACCTCTAAACAAGTTGAATGTCAATAGTTTTTTGTGGAAAATCCCCTGTTGTCGGCGCTCTTGACAATCCAAGAAAATCGTGGTATGATAAGGTGAATATAAATGCTACAGAAAGGAGTCCCCATGAAATCCATCACCCTCCCCTGCCCCCTTTCGGTCAGAAATCTGTTGATACAATTCAAAAAAGCCGCCGTGGGCGCCTACCCCGTGGGTGGATGCGTTCGCGATGCCCTCATGGGACAAGAGCCTCACGACTGGGATGTGGCAGTAACCACCGTGCCCGAAGAGACCCTGCGCATATGCGAAGGCTGGGGTTACCACGTGATCCCCACAGGACTCCGGCACGGTACGGTCACCGTCCTGACCGCCAACGGCCCCGTGGAGTGTACCACCTGCCGCACTGAAGGCGGCTACAGCGACGGCCGCCATCCCGACGGCGTCAGCTTTACGGGCAAGCTCACCGACGATCTATCCCGTCGTGATTTCACCGTCAACGCCATGGCCGCCGAGCTTTCCGAAGACGGCGAGACCTTTGAGATCATCGACCTCTTCGGGGGGCGGGATGATCTAAAAAATAAGCTCATCCGCTGTGTGGGCGATCCCCACACGAGGCTGACCGAGGATGCCCTGCGGGTCATGCGAGGCATACGCTTCGCCGTCAAGCTGGGGTTTGATATTCACCCCGACACCGTAGCTGCCCTCCGGGATTGCAAACACGGCCTTGCCCGTATCTCCCGTGAGCGCATCAGCGTGGAATTCCAGAAAATATTGTGCAGCGACCAACCCGAACGGGGCGTTTCCCTGCTCTTTGACCTCGGGTTGATGCCCCACGTCCTGCCCTGCGGCATTTCCCCTTTCGGCACAGGAAACCTTTCTTCCCTCCCCGCCGATTTTGGCGTCCGTTGCGCTTGTCTGCTGTGGCAGATGCCTGCCGACGAACTGAGCGAGAATATCCGAAGCCTCAAGCTTTCCAACGAAACCGCCCACGCCATCAAAACCTTGGCGGGCGGCGTGATTCCCACGGAAAGCTCTCTCCTCGCCGCCCGCCTGCTCCGCAAGGATTACGGAAATCTTGCCCTCCCCCTCCTGTCCATTGCCACCTCCCACGGCAGAGATACCATCAACCTGCAAGCCATGGTCAAGGCCTCAGCCGAAGCAGGTGAATGCGTGAGTATCTCCGAGCTGGCGCTTGACGGTCAGGCCGTCATGGCGCTGGGTGTTCCCAAAGGAAAAGCCGTAGGAGAGATTTTGAACAGCCTTTTGTCTCTAGTTCTGGACGATCCTGCAAAAAATACCAAAGAAACGCTGACTAAAGAAGTCCAAAAACGGTTATCCTATTGATTGCAAGCCCCCGATATATCGGGGGCTTGCAGAAATTTCTAAAAATATTTCAACTTTTTTCCAAAAAGCCCTTGACAAATTCAAAGACTTCTGTTATAATATCGTCTGTTGAAAATATTGGGGCATCGCCAAGCGGTAAGGCAACGGACTCTGACTCCGTCATTTCCTAGGTTCGAATCCTAGTGCCCCAGCCAAAAAATCCTAAGAACTCTGTTCTTAGGATTTTTTCATTTGTGCCGACAGGCACAACATCGTTTGCGTGCTTGCACGCAACATCATTTGAGCGTTAGCTCAACATCATTGCCGCGTGCGGCACAAATGAACGAGGTTGAGGCGTTGCCTCAAATGATGTTGCAACAAGTTGCAAATGATGTGATGCTTCGCATCAACGATGTTGCGCTTTGCGCAAACGGAGAGGTAGCCGTCATATGTAAATCGAAAATATACATAAGAGTTTCGATTGTGCCGGTGATTTTATTTATTTACAACGAAATTTGGGGTTAACTTCAAGCTTTACTCATCAAACCAAAGGACACACGTATTCGAACCGCATTTCGGACACTTGATATACGCCCGTTCATAGGCATTTGACTCTGTTTCTTTTCCGTTCTTCATCTCAACCGGGGCTTTCCAGCGCACGAGCGCGCCGAACAGCTTATGCCATTTCATGGTGAAGCTGTTGCCGCAGTCTTTGCATCGAAAGGTTCGCTTGGAAAGCTTACAGGTACGAATCAGTGCGTCTACATACGGAGGCATAAGAAAAAGTAAGAAAAAGACGAGTTCCCACTTTCTCGTAGTAGCAAGCAATAATATG
>JAFTIL010000042.1 GCA_017456905.1 Clostridia bacterium | reverse complement strand
GGGAGCTGCCGCCCAGCGAATGCGACGGGCGGGTGAGAGGGTAAAAACGCGACTTACCACCTATTGAACCCTCTCCGTCACGCATGAAGCGTGACACCTCCCCCAGAGGGGGAGGCTTTGCTACGGGCTTCGCCCGCTACCATCATAACCCGTAAACAACAATTTACCGCTGCACAGTCCTTCGCGGCATGTGGTTGGCTCGGGATGCATTGCGCCGAGCCAGAGCCGCCCCGCAGGGGTCAACAATTTACCGCACCAACGCCCCCTCGCGGGAGGTTGTTTGCATGGGGTGAACATCCCCGAGCCAGAGCCCCACCGCAGGTGGCCGGCATTGGCCGCCGCACTGCGGCCAACAATTTACCGTTCTTTCATTTCTTCCCCAAATATTCGTCCATCCACGCAAGAGACCTTTCGGCGTACAGCTCGTATCGGGCCAGCTTGCCGCCCTTGACACGGTGATCCAGGGAGGGAACGATACCGAAATTAGCGTTCATGGGGACGAATTCACCGAGGCCGCCGTGGCTGACATAGTGAGCCATGGCGCCGATCATGGTGATCTCGGAGAAAATGACAGGGGCAAGACCCAAGGCTCTGCGTGCGGCGTTGAGACCTGCCACAAAGCCCGAGCCTGTGGATTCGATATATCCCTCCACACCTGTCATCTGGCCCGCGAAGAACAGGTCGGGACGGGTACGCATGGCGTAATCTGCACCCAAAAGATCGGGGGACGGGAGATAGGTGTTGCGGTGCATGACACCGTAACGAAGAAAATCGGCGTTCTCCAGGCCTGGGATCATGGAGAAAACCCGTTTCTGGGCGGGGAAGGTCAGGTGGGTCTGAAAGCCCACCAGGTTATACATACTTCCCTCTTCGTCCTCTCGGCGAAGCTGAACGACGGCAAAGGATTTAGCCCCTGTGCGGTCATCCACCAAGCCCACGGGCTTCAGAGGGCCGTAGCGGAGGGTATCGTAGCCACGTTTGGCCATGACCTCCACGGGCATACAGCCTTCAAAGACCTTAAGGTCTTTGTCGAAATCCTTAAGCTCTGCTTCCTCTGCAGTGATGAGGGCGTTATAGAAGGCATCGTACTGCTCTTTGGTCATCGGACAGTTGATATAGTCGGCGTCCCCCTTGTTATAACGGGAAGCAAAGAAGGCCACGTCCATGTTGATGCTCTCAGCGTCCACAATGGGAGCGACTGCGTCGAAGAAGTGGAGTCCCTCTCCTGCCACGTGCTCGCGGATCCACTCTGCCATGGGATCGGAGGTCAGGGGGCCCGTGGCCACCACGGTGATGCCCTCGTCGGGGACGGAGGAAACTTCTTCCTCCACCACGGTGATGAGGGGATGGTTTCTGATCTTTTCAGTGATATAGGCCGAGAATTTATCCCGATCCACGGCCAAAGCCGAGCCTGCGGGAACCTGGGTGGCTCTCGCGGCCTCCATGATCAGCGATCCCATGCGGGACAGCTCTTCTTTGAGAAGGCCCACGGCATTGGTGACCCGATCCGATCTGAGAGAATTGGAGCAGACCAGCTCCGCAAAACCCTCTCGGTGATGTGCCGGGGTCATCTTCTTGGGTTTCATTTCATAGAGCGTGACCTCCACGCCCATCTGCGCTGCCTGCCAGGCCGCTTCACAGCCCGCAAGTCCTGCGCCATATACGTTAATGTGTGACATATTTTTCCTTTGGAGTACGACGGGAGAACTTTTGAAAAAGTTCCCCCGAAACCCCTCAAAACTTTTAAAAAACAATATTTTGGTCAAGAGATCACATAGCCAACAGAAAGTGGTGACCTCTCAAAGGGACGAGAGACGTTCACATCGCAGAGAGAACTTCGCGAGCCGCCCATGTGTGGCCCTACCCCACAGATATATCATGATTCGTTATTACCTTCGTTCTCCACGATAACTTCTGCCTCACGGCTGTAGCCGCAGGTCTTGTCGTGGCAGACGAGGACAGACTTACCCTTCTTACGAAAGAGCATCTTACTGCAATTGGGACATTTTTCATTGGTAGGCAGATCCCAGGAAGAAAAATCGCAAGTGGGATACTTCTCACAGCTATAGAAGACCGTATGGTTGCGGCCGGTTTTCATGATGAGACGGGATCCGCAGGCGGGGCAAGGCACACCGATGTCCTTGACCTTCTGTTTGGTGAACTTACACTCGGGATACTTGGAGCAGGCATAGAAGCTACCATAACGTCCCGTACGGAGAACCATGGGAGCACCGCAAGCCTCACAGACCATATCCGTAGCCACAGCTTCGGCCTTTTCGGGCTCCGCCTTGGGCTTTTCGGGCTCGGTCAAGGGTCTTGTGCTCTTACAGTTGGGATAGTTGGGACAAGCGGCAAATTTACCGAAGCGACCGTTCTTGACCACCATCTGAGCGCCGCATTTATCACAGATAAAGTCCGTCTTCTCGGCGGGAACGCTCACAGTGATGGAGCCTATGGATGCCTCGGCTGCTGTAAGCTGCTTTTCAAAGACCTTCCAGAAGCGGGTCAACACGTCCTCCAGGCCTTCCTTACCGTTTTCGATCTCATCCAAAGCACTTTCCATACGAGCGGTGAAATGCTCATCCACCACGGTGGAGAAATTGTCGATCATGATATCGTTGGTTACCTCACCCAGCTCGGTAGGCACCAGCGCCTTGGCTTCCCGCTTGACGTAACCGCGTGAGATGATGGTGGAGATAATGGATGCGAAGGTGGAAGGACGGCCGATCCCCTTCTCTTCCAGAAGCTTGATCATAGATCCCTCAGTATAACGAGGCGGAGGCTCGGTGAAGTGCTTATTGGGATCGATATCGCCCGATCTCAGGGCATCGCCCTTGCTGAGTGCGGGGATACGGAGATCCTTCTGCTCCTCGGGCTCGTCGGCCATGGTCTTCTTCTGACTGTCATCCACGGATTCCTCATAAACGGCCATGTAGCCCTGGAAGGTGACGGTGTACCCGCTGGTGCGGAAAAGATAACCCTTGCAGTCGAAGTCCACGGTAAGGGTCTCCAGCTCGGCGGATTCCATCTGGCTGGCCACAAAGCGCTCCCAGATCAGCTTATAGAGCTTATACTGATCGAGGGTCAGCATTTTTCTGATACGGGCAGGCTCGATCTCTACACGGGCGGGACGGATGGCTTCATGAGCATCCTGCGCGCCTGCTTTGGTCTTATAGACACGCGGAGAAGAGGGATAATATTGATCGCCGTACTTTTCCTTGATCAGCACCTCGGCGGCAGCCTGTGCCTCGGCGGAGACACGGAGGGAGTCGGTACGCATATAGGTGATAAGACCCTGCACACCGCCCAGCTCCGAGCCGAGGTTAACGCCTTCGTAAAGCTCCTGAGCTACCTTCATGATGCGCTGAGACTGGAAGCCCAGCTTACGGGAGGCCTCCTGCTGCATGGTGGAGGTGGTGAAAGGAGGTGCTGGGTGCTTTTTCTTGGTAGCGCGCTTGACTTGATCCACAGTAAAGGGATGTCCCTTCACGGCGTTTACCACCTTCATGGTGTCGGCTTCGTTGGCAAGACGGATCTTGCCGTTATGGTTACCATAGAAATGAGCGATAAAGGGCTTGGCATTATCGGGAAGGAGGGTGACGTCGATGGTCCAATACTCTTCGGGGACAAAGGCGCGGATCTCGTTTTCTCTGTCCACAATGAGCTTGGTAGCCACGGACTGCACACGTCCCGCCGAGAGACCGCTTCTGACAGTCTTCCAGAGGAAGGGGGACAGCTTATAGCCCACGATACGGTCCAGAATACGGCGGGCCTGCTGTGCGTCCACCAGGTTCATATCCAGCTTTCGGGGCTGCTTGATGGCGGCCTTGACCACGGATTTGGTGATCTCGTTAAAGGTAACGCGCTGGATCTGCTCCACGGGGATACCCAGAGCGGTGGCCAAATGCCAGGAAATGGCTTCGCCTTCGCGGTCAGGGTCGGTGGCAAGGAAGATCTTGTTTGCGTTCTTGGCTTCTTTCTTAAGATCCTTGATCAGATCTCCTTTGCCGCGGATATTGATATAGTGAGCCTCGAAGTGGTTGTCTATGTCCACGCCGAGGGTGCTTTTGGGCAGGTCTCTTACGTGACCCACCGAGGCCATAACCTTATAGTTAGAGCCGAGGTAACCTTTGATGGTGCTTGCTTTGGAGGGTGACTCCACAATGACCAGATTTGCCATATACGGTATGATTTCCTTTCAAGATCTATCTGATGGTCACCTCTAAAAACTCTCTTGACGGAAAATCCACGGTGATTTTTCCGTCACATTTCACGCTTTCGCTTGCGAAAGCGATTTTCCCTTCGCGTAGCTCCACTACGCGTGCGAAAAATTGTATCATTTGACGAAAAACTCC